>JAAZCB010000217.1 GCA_012513545.1 Clostridiaceae bacterium | reverse complement strand
TTTATTAAAAATTAAAGTATTCCATATTTGCAGGTTTCTAACAGAACTATTAATACGATTTATAGCTCTTGCAACATATAAGACACAGACTTTTTCTTTTCTATCAGCTTTATTCTATAAGTAATTTGTTCTTTGTCAAAAACAGTCAGCGCCTTGCTGTAACACTCCAGCGCTAATTTAATATTCTCATGCCTGTTATAAATTTCATATAAATGCATATGGATATCTCCCATATTGTATTGTATTTCTGCATTTTCCAAAGGATATTTTTCCAAAGTCTTTATTTTTAACGCTTCTTCGTATGCCTTTTGCGACTTCTTAAGATTTTCTTCAGATTCTTCCCCTCCATATTTTAACATCATTTTATAAATATCACCTATACACCTATGTGCGTTTGCATAATTATTAGGATCAGATTCCACAGTCCATACCTTTAATGCTTCTTCATATCCTGTTTTTGATTTATCCAATAAGTCCCTTTGTCCTGAAAGTTCTGACATCACTTTATAGATATTCCCTAAATTGAATTGTACAACAGCATATAAAGCCGGGTCCTTATCAGTTGCTCCACTGTTTAATATAGTATTACATGCCCCTTCAGCCTCAGAAAGATTTTCTTCACCTTTGTATACATCTCCAGTAATGTAATATAGTCTCCCGATATTATACCTGCTTACAGCATAATCCAGCATAGACTTTTCAGACCAGAAAAAAGCTATAGTTTTATTATATTCTCTGATGCTTTTGTTAATAAAATCATAGTCCCCTGTCGCTTCACCCAAAAGACCATAAGCATTGGCAAGATTACTTGATACCATATGGTATTTTGTTTTTTCTCCTTCTTTTTCATAGTAATCCAGGGCTTTCTCATATTCAGATATTGCATGAAGCATATTGCTTTTCAGATCTTTAATATTTGCACAGGCAGCGTATGCGTTTCCCATGTTATTTATTATATGTGCTTTTAAATCCGGGCTGTCTTCCTCTGAAATATTCCCAAGTATTTCTTTGTATTTTTGCAATGAGTTTTCGGCAAAACCTCTGCCAAGAATTGTATCAGCCTCATTTATCATATCATAAAGTGTGTCTGTACCATACGCTTGTGTAATATTGACTATCATACTGTTGCCGGCAATAACAATATTGCTGCTGCCGTTTATTTTAACATCGTTTACAGAATTACTGGTTATAATTAAATTATCTTTTTTGTTCCAGCTGATATTTACACCAAAGTTCTGTGCAATAAATCTGCCTTCAATATAAGCCAAGCCATCTATTATAACCGGTGGTTTATCAAGAATAAAACTGTTTCCGTTAACAAATGCCTGCGTTTTATCTATTGATACAATAATTCTGCCTTCATCCTTTATGCTTAATATTTCTTTTTTTACAGGATCCCAGTAAATTTCCCATTTGAAAGCCTCGAGTACGGAACGTAAAGGTACATACACAGTATTGTCAACTATTTTCAAGGGGGCATTCAGTTCAATGCCGTTATTTACAGTTATCATCCTGTAATTATCGGCACAGGCTTCTACGCTCATGAATATTAATGCTGCTATGCTTACTGATAAAATTAAGAATAATCTTAATACACACATTCTCATAACTTCACCTGTATAATAAATTATTTATTATTTACTGATACTTACAGCATTATTGCTCCCACTAACCGATATTACAACATCATCATTTCCATTAACGTTAATATTGTTGCCGTCAATTGACTTAATAATGGTTTGATCTTCTTTTTTGTCAGCAGCTTTATTAGTGTTTTTTTTGGGGCTATGGCTTTTTTCACTGATAACGGGAACCGGTGAAGGGGTTGGCAATGCTGCAGATTCAGTATTCTTTTCACCTTGATATGTATCAGCCTTTACTACCGCCTCAGGTTCTGGTTTCAACTCTTCTGT
>JAAZCB010000023.1 GCA_012513545.1 Clostridiaceae bacterium | reverse complement strand
GGAATATCTGCAAGTTTTTCAAAACATGGCCTGTATTTCGATTATGGAAGCCACAGGCTTCACCCGTCCGTCAGTTCTCATATATACAACGATTTAAAAAATGTCCTTGGCGACAGCCTCCTGACAAGGCCTCGCAACGGCAGAATCCGGCTCCTTAACAGGTTTGTCAAATTCCCGTTAAATCCTGTTGATGCAGCACTTCATCTTCCTCCCCATTTTATGCTAGGAGTAATGAAAGACTCTGCCAGCAAGCCCTTTAGAAGGAAAAACGCTTCTTACAGTACCTTCAAGGACATCCTTCTCGAAGGCCTGGGGGAAACAATTTGTACAAAGTTCTATTTCCCTTATGCAGAAAAGCTCTGGGGATTAAAGCCTGAATTATTGGCAGCTGAACAAGCTAAAAAGCGTGTAGCCTCAAACAGTATAACTAAAATTATAAAAAAGGCTTTTTCTTCATTATCCGGTAAAAATTCAAAAAGTGGGGCCATTTTTTATTACCCCGCCAAGGGCTTTGGTATGATTCCTGAAGCTTACGGTCAGGAAGTTGAAAAAATGGGCGGTATTATTCGGCTTAAAAATGAAATAAAAGGTATTAACCAGCTGGATAACTCGCGTTACGAAATAATAACCGAGTCCCTCGAGGATAGTGCAGGTAATAAGAGTCAAAAACATGAGTTTGATTTTGTTTTCTCGACCATACCTCTTGATCATATGGTAAAAATAATTAAGCCTGCTGTCCCTCAAAAAATCAGCGAAGCATCATCTTCACTTCGTTATCGTGGAATGCTGTTTCATTATCTGATACTGAAAACCGACCAGTTTACTCCTTATGATGCTCACTATATACCTGAAAAAGAATTCATTTTTTCCAGATTATCCGAAACTAAAAATTACTATAGCAGTAAGGAACCAGTTGGTATTACTGGCATTTGCAGTGAAATCCCCTGCATGAAAGATGATAATCTATGGAATCTTTTGGATGACGAAATCACCAAAAGGGTTATATCGGATTTGAATAAATGTGGTCTGTCGGTAAATGTGCCCGTAGTTGATTCCTTTGTAAAAAAACTTCCCACAGTTTATCCAATCTATGATATGGCATTTGCCCAAAACTTTGATACTGTAGATAAATATTTCAAAGATTTGCCCAACTTTGTCATACTTGGAAGACAGGGTCTTTTTGTTCATGACAATGCCCACCATACCTTTGATATGGGCTATAAAGCAAGTGATTGCCTGGGCAGTGATCTTTCATGGGACAAAAACAAGTGGGATAAATACCGCGAAGGTTTTAAGGATAATGTTGTCGTTGACTAAAACAATCAGGTAGTAAATTATAACCATTTTAAATATACTGATAGTGATTATTGAAGAATTTTTTAGACTTCGTAAAAATTTCAAAGGCCTCGCGGCATATTTATGCCGCGAGGCCTTAATATATAAAAGGGACGACCTCTATTATTCGTTCCTTTTACATTCATTTGCTCAACTTATTTTCCCAGAAGTT
>JAAZCB010000216.1 GCA_012513545.1 Clostridiaceae bacterium | reverse complement strand
TAAGAAAACTTGTTAGTTTTTTAATAAGGCTTTATTTTAAAGTGTTTTATAACTGAATAGATAGAAATATCATGACGATTCAGGAGAATTTGAAGTATTGTTCAGATAAAATTGAGTTTTACAGAGGTAAGCCGGCGGATATAGACAGATTTGATTTTATTGATAAAAAAGTAGTTAGAGAAAATCTGGATAAGTTTATATGTAAAGGATTTCTTGTAAAAAACATCGGACATACAAGTGGAACAACGGGAACACCCGGGAAGTATTATAGAGACATAAAATCCATGGCTATGGAACAATATTTTCAGAATATTTATTTTGATTGGGATGATAAGTACATCGTTGTACTAAGAGGGGAGCATTTTTTATCTAAGGTCAAAGAACCAAGGAAGATATATAAAAATATCCCATTTATAAAGCAAATGTATGTATCATCATACCACATGAACGATATTACTATGGAGATATTGGTTGATAAGCTTTCCAGGATAAAGAAAAAGTGTTTATGGGCATACCCTTCAGCTGCGTATATTTTGGCAGATTACTGCAAAAGAAAAAATAAGCTGTTGACTTTTGATATTGTTGCAACATCCTCTGAAATGCTTTTGGAAAATCAGATTACGGTGATAGAAGATACATTTAAGTGCAGGATTAAGGATTGGTATGGGCAGGGCGAACGTGTTGCTGCATTTTACAGGTGTGATTATGGACATTATCATGAAGTAAAAGGATATTCTTTTGTTGAATATGATAAAGTCGAGGGTAATACCTATGAAGTAATCGGAACTACACTCAATAATCGTTTAATGCCATTGGTAAGATTCAGGACAGGAGATCTTGTTGAAATTTCCGACTCACCATGTAAATGCGGAGACGAAGGGAAAAATATAACTGCTATAATAGGCAGGTCTAACGATTATATAGAATTGCCAGGTAGAAAAATGACTGGCACGGTGCTGGTAATGCCGTTTAAGAATTCAAGAAATATACTTGAAGCTCAAGTTATACAGAAGAAAGACAAGAGTATTGTTATAAAGGTTGTTAAGAATGAAAAGTTCAGTATTGAGGATGAAAAACTACTGTACAAGGAAATATATAATTTTTTGCCAAAAGACATGTGTGAGCTTCAATTTGTTAATGAAATAGAGAAAAATTCTAATGGAAAGTTCAGGTTTGTTATTAATGAGTCGGTTTAAGGTATTTATAGTTGGTCCTTCCTTAAAAACTCAGGGGGGAATATCAAGTGTTAACAGAGTATATATTGAAAATTTCAAAGATGAGCTTAATATGAAGTTGATTTCTTCTTATTATGGAAAAAGCAGACTTGTAGACGTTCTGTATTTTATCAACTCAATTGTGTCAGTGCTTTTTTATTGCTTAACCACTAAAAATGCTATTTTTCATTTAACCAGTGCTTCAAGGGGAAGTTTTTTAAGAAAGTCCATGCTGGCTAGAATATGTAAAGTATTTAATAAAAAAGTGGTCTTCCACATACATGGAGCTGAGTTTGATAAATTTATCGAGTCATCAGGTGAAAAAAAGAAGAGGAGTATTATAGAGTTCCTGAAAAGTGTAGATAAGCTGATTGTATTATCTGAAGCATGGAAGAGCTATTTTGCAAAATACGTGAAGCCTGAATGCATGGAAGTAATCTCTAATCCATGTCCCTTTATTTCTGAGAAATACAATGGAAGAAAAAACAAGAAGCTTCAGATGTTATTTGTTGGAAGAATGGGACAAAGAAAAGGCACCTATGACTTAATTGAAGCCATTAGGAAATTAGGGTCTGATAAAGTCCAATTGCAGCTGTTCGGTGACGGTGATGTGATAAAAGTGCAGGAAATGGTTGCCCAATATGGTTTAGATGAAATAATCAGTGTTAATGGATGGGTTTCACATGAACAATTGTTAAAGCTTTATGACAGTACGGATTTATTGCTTTTACCCTCATATGCAGAAGGGCTGCCTATGGCAATATTAGAGGCAATGGGTAGAGGTCTTCCAATTATTTCGACAAATGTCGGAGGCATACCTGAAGCGGTCATACATGAATATAATGGTTACATAATAAATCCGGGAGATGTCGAAGACTTAAAAAATAAAATTGAGTTGTTTCTAAAAGATGCTGATCTGATAAAAATTATGGGTATTAGAAGTCTTGAGCTTTCAAAGGAAAAGTTTGCAATAGACTCAATTAAAGATAAACTTAAATTAATTTATAAGGGGTTGTATAGTTTTTGAAGCTTGATTTTTTAATAAACAGACTAATGAGGATGTCGCTGAACGAAATTGTATACAGAGTAAAGCAGAAAGTAAATAATGAATATGAATCCAGAGCTTATAAATCCTACAAGTTAAATACCGCCGTTATTAAGGATGACTGCAAATTATTCCAGGGAAATCCTGCTATTGAGAACAAAGATGAAATAATTACAAAAGCGGACAAATTATGTAAAGGAATAATGGATATTT
>JAAZCB010000215.1 GCA_012513545.1 Clostridiaceae bacterium | reverse complement strand
GATTATACAAGCTCTTGAGCAACAGCAAACCCACCATCTTGCGTACAGGAACCCCAGGACGTCCATTTTCTGAAAAATAACCGGCAAAATCTTGTTCTACACTTTCCCAGTTTATCCTATGCCCTAACTGTACCAGCTCATGATTCATGTCTATAAAATTTACCAGTGGAGTCTGGAAGAAATCTAACTGGTGTGTTTTTGGTATTTTTCCAACCATCTTTTTTTGAATTTATTTGCAGTAATTTTACTCTAAGATACTGTTTTCCTGCATTTATTCCAAATGTTTTACGGCTTATTTTTGCTGGTTTTCAATAATTTAACTTGTTTTTAAGGGACGACTATATAGTTTCCTTTCTTTTTTTTAAGTGAATTCTATAGTCTTCAATATAACTATGCATATAATCTTCAGCCCGGTTTAGTGCTCTGTTTATTTCTAAAAATTCGTAATCTTTATAGCCTAATAATCTGTAAATATCACATTTCTTGTCAATAATTTCCAGGTAACGAGCATCACGAGCATCAAGATATGCACATGCAATCATTGAGTATTGCTCCAACGCCTTTTTAAAGTTACTCTCTCTTTCATACTGGACGGCATAATTGTAAAACTCTTGCAGTTCAGGTTCAGTTTTGTGTTCTTGAGGCATTCCCGACCTAATAATTCTAGAGAGCTCTCTATAGCGTGATTCAAAGACAGCAATTCCCGGTTTCATATAAGGTCTTAAGATATCAAGTGCTTTTGTGATAAAATGATACTCTTTCCGGATATCGCCTTGTTTTCTATACAAATCCCTTAAGTAGTTATTACATATGTCATAATAACTATACTTCCACCCTTTCGGATATCCAGCATTTAATGCCATCTCAGCTGCCTCTTCAAAAATTTCAATATCAGACTTCCTTTTTGCTTTATAAACTAACTCTCTAATTTCCACCTTAATATCTTTATTCTGGTTACTTTTATTTGTTTGCGTAGATTCTTTATTTTCAATATTTTGTTTATTAAGCTTTGTTTTCTTTTCTTTGGCAAAAGCTTTATCATAAGGTATAACGGGTAGATCTCGTGAAATAATAGTGTGGCTATCTTTTGCATAAGATGTGCCTTCTGCAACTGAACCAGATTCTGATTTATATAGCGTATGAATAATACTAATTTCCTGATTTCTAATTTTTAAAATCCTCAACAATGATTCAAGTTTATTTCTTATGATGTCTGCCTCCTTTTGATTTCCAGCCGTTTCATAAAATTGAAATAGTTTATAATAACACCTGCAGGCCCTTCTATATTGTAATAGCTTCTCATAAAATCTGGCCTTAAGTTCAATCTCCTCAATCTCGTCTGTAGTGACGACCTTATCATCTTCTGCAGTATCAGTATTGGTGTCCATCAAGTCTGCAATATTTTCGATTTCAGTAATGAGTCCCCTTTAAAAAGTGGCAATTTGAAGTTTCAAAAATAAGTATGATGATTTTTCATTTCCGGTTTTTATGGAACGTGGAAGTAAAAAATCAATCAAAATAAAAAGTTTCTCCATAACGGAGCT
>JAAZCB010000214.1 GCA_012513545.1 Clostridiaceae bacterium | reverse complement strand
TACTGTAACCAGCAGCCCATTTATTGTCCCAAGCAATGCCCCAATGAATAAAGCAGTAATAATTGACATTGCAGGACCCTCAATACCTATAGCTGGCAAATAAGTAACGAAACCGACATTAATTATCCCCATTATGGCGCCAACTGATATATCGATTCCCCCGCCACCGGACAAAATTGATGGGGTAGCTGCCATGGCAATAAGGATAAAGATGGTTAACAGTCCCAAGGTAGTAATGATATTTTCTGGTGCAATAATACTTGGCAATAAGATTAAGTTCACGGTAAATAAAATAACAGTCAAAATAATTGCTAACCAGGCGTAGTTCCGTGTTAATCCTTGAAATATTCCTTTCATCACTGTTCCTCCTGCATTTGGTCTTTATGCCCGAAAAACGCTGCTATTACAGCATTACTAGTTAATTTTTCCCGTTGAATTTCAGCTTCGAAAGCACCATCACGGAAAATCCAAGCGCGGTCGACAAGATGGATCAATTCCTCTACATCAGTCGATAAGAAAATAACCGTTGCGCCGTTCGCAGCCAAATCATATGCAATTTCGTAAATATCTATTTTGGTGCGAGGATCCACGCCTCGGGTAGGATCATTGAAAATGATGGTTCTCGGATTCATATTCAGCCAGCGTGAAACAAGAATTTTTTGTTGGTTGCCACCGCTCAAGGTCGAAATCGGCGCACTCTGATTTGACATACGGAAATTCAGCTTTTTGCGGTAGTTTTCAAAATCTTGTTTCATTCGTTTTGTTTGTAAAAAACCACCTTTTGTATACCGTGGGAGGGCTGGCAAAGTAAAATTATCAATGATGGATAAGGGTTCAAAGATTCCGGCGGTTTTCCGGTTGCGTGGCACATATACTATACCTACCTTTGAAGCTTCCTTTAATGTTCTATAACTTTTTTCACCCTGGTCTGTCATTACTGTAATCGTTCCTTGTAAAGGGTTATTTATTCCGGCCAGCATTCCAATAAATTCGTCCTGTCCGTGTCCTTCAAGACCCGCTACCCCAATAATTTCACCCTCGTATGCTTCCAAACTAAATGTCGGCCTGTTTTTGGCTATCTGCAAATCGGAGATGCGCATGCGCACCTTGACGGTTTTTGTTGTTTTTTTTCTTTCCTTCATTATCCCAACATCACCGGACATCATTTTAATTAATACTGCCGGAGATATCTGCTCCTTATCTAGTGTCCCAACAGACTCGCCTGCTCTTAGTACCGTGGCACGATCGCAAATTTCCATGATCTCGTCCATACGGTGTGTAATATAAATAAATGAAGTACCATTTTCGGTCATCCTCCGAATAATATCAAACAGGCGATTTCTGTCTGCTATGTCCAATGCTGCAGTAGGCTCATCCAGAATACAAATTTTGGGATCCATCAACATAGCGCGCGCTATAACACAGAGTTGCTGCCGGCTGATTTCAAGCCGTTCGATTGGGATATCCAGGTTTGGTTCTTCTCCCAAAAGCTCTCCCAAAACTTCGCTGGCTTTTTGACGGCGCTGCTCATCAGGAATTGTCCGCATAAGTGAAGGTCCATAACCGAGCCAAATATTATTTAATACTGACTGTTCGGGAACAATGAGAATTTCCTGAAACGAAGTCCCAATCCCCAGCTCGTGAGCAAATTTCGGTGTTGGCAAACGATTGTACTCAATACCGTCTATTGTCAAACTCCCGGCATCCGGTGAAATAATTCCATTTAATATTTTAACTAACGTACTTTTACCGGATCCATTTTCGCCCATAAGCGCATGCACTTCACCTCGTCTCACGTTAAATGAAGTAGAAGTAAGCGCCTTGGTTGAACCATAAGAACGTGCAATATTGTTTACTGAAAGTACAATATCATTGGTATTAATTGACTGATCCGAATTAATAAGATTTTCAGAATTCATTGAATGGATTAATTCATTATTCTGAGTTATCATCTTTCTCCCACCTTATCTAATAGCATACTACTCTACTTTTCCTGTGAAATTATGATAATCAAAAAGATACGCTTGGTGTGTCAGCTTCGCAAAGAACCTACTTTAGTTATTTTTAGATTTATCGATTTCAGATCCAATGTTGCTTTGCACCAAGCGCACTTCAACTTTCGGCTGATTTATTTCACCGGAGGATTTGCTTTCATATAATCAAGCGTTTCGTCAAAATCGGAACCAAGATAATATTTTTCCTGCGGTTTATAAATGCCGTTTTTCTTTTCTTCAATCGCTTTTTTAACCTTATCAGCAGTTGCTGGCAATTTATTGATACGTATTCCCACCGCATTATATATTGCATTCAAGATCGCTGCGTGACCCGATGACTGGTATCCCTCCGAAGCACCTGACACGCCAAATGGAGAATCAGTTCGCGGCGTTTCAAGAACCGTTAGTGTGAAGTTTTCCCCGTCCGGTATCATGTCTATATATGGAAATCCTGCGCCGGCTAAACTTGTATGTTTTTTCATGTCGGAAAAATCCTCACTCAGCGCATATCCGATAGAATGTTCCATACCCCCAAATGCTTGTCCCTCAAGTGAAAGATAGTTCGTTACTACTCCCATATCCGAAACGCAATGCATGGCTAGAAGTTTCGTTTTTCC
>JAAZCB010000213.1 GCA_012513545.1 Clostridiaceae bacterium | reverse complement strand
AGTGACCTTACAATGGAAGAGTTAGATACTATTACTAAGTTTTTTCTCGATGTATAGGGAGTCTTAACCTGGTTTTTATCAGAATTTTTAAGACATTTGTATATGTACTCAAAAGCCCTCTTTGAAGTTAATTTGTAATTGATTTAGTTATAATATTAAGACTTGTAAAGGCAGTGTGAAAAATATGTCAAATATGCTTTCAATATCGAAGATTTATACTCTGGTACCAATGCAGGAAGGGATGTTGTATAATTGGTTGTTGGACAAGAGTTCTGCTGCATATGTACAACAATTATTATTTGAGGTTAGTGGAAGTTTTGATACAAACATTATGAAGCAATGCTTTAAAGCACTAGCAGAGAATCATGATGTACTAAGGACCAATTTTATAAATGAAGGCCTGACAAAGGCTAGACAAGTAGTCTTTAAAGAGCGGGAGATAGAAATATGCGAATATGATTTATCTTCGGAAACTGATGAAAATATTGATGAGAGGCTTAATCAACTGGTTTATGAAGATAAAAAACGTGGTTTTGATCTTGCAAAATCATCTCTGATGAGAATAACGATTATCAAATTAAGTGCCAACAAGTATACAATTATCTGGAGCAATCACCATATTATTATGGATGGTTGGAGCAGGAGTATATTGATAAATGAATTTTTTCAGTATTATAGCTATATAAAAAACGGTTTAAAAATTCCAAACAAAAATGATTATGATTTTTCTGATTATGTTAAGTGGATAGAAAAATCAAATAAAGAAAGATCAGCTGAGTATTGGAAGAAATATCTGGACAGCTATGAGCAAAGTGCAGTAATACCAAAAAAATCCGTTAACAGCGAAAACGAATATTTAACAGGCACTGTTGAATTTGAAATAAACAAAAGAGATTATGAGAAAATTGAAAAAATAACCGGTGAATGCAGCGTTACTGTAAATACTTTTTTTCAGTGCGTATGGGGAATCCTGCTGCAGAAATATAACAATACCACGGATGTTGTTTACGGAAATGTTGTATCAGGAAGGAATTACGGAATTTACGGATTGGATAAAATGGTAGGTGTATTTATAAACACTGTGCCTGTCAGAATACAAACAACCCAGGAAGATACTTTATTAACTCTGATAAAAAAAGTACAGGAACAAACGCTTGAATCCTCAAAATATGAGAATTTGACTTTAGCGGAGATTCAGTCGGGAAGCAGCTTAAAGCAAGCTTTGATAGATAATATAATTGCTTTTGAAAACTATCCATTGGAAAGAGGTATACAAAATCTGAATGAGAGTAATAAATTGGGATTTGTTATCGGTGAAGTTGGTGTAGTAGAGCAGATTGATTATGATTTTGGAGTTACCTTTATACCCTGGAATGGCTTGAAGATAAAAATGAGATTTAATCGGAATGTTTACAGTGAACAGTTTGTAGAAAGTATAGCAGGACATTTACTCCAGTTAATAAAGCTGGTTATTGATAACCCTAACAGGTTAATTAAGAATCTGTCGGTGCTTACAGATGAGGAAAAGGATGAAATTATTAAGTGGGGCACTGGAAATAAGACTTCAGATATCAGTCATGGTCTTCTGCATTCTTTGTTTGAAAAATGTGCTGAGAGCAGGCCTGATGATACAGCTGTATCTTGTTCCATAAATTTCGATTTATTAGCTGAGAAAGTTTCACAGGACTGTATTATGCCGGGTGAGTTAAAAAAACTCAAACAAATGATATTTACCAAGAATAAATATATCTATAAGTATGAAAAGTCAGATCTGTTAAAATCGATAATTGATGAATGTGATTATAATAATATCAGGTTGTTACGTACTAATACCCATAAGCTGGTTGCGGTAAATAACACTTTATACTGTTTGCTTGACTGTCTTGATGGCAGATGTAGCCTTGAGTCTGTTTACAATGAAATTCTAAACAAAAGTCTTAAATTAAAGGCATGGAAAATTGAGAATAATGAATATGGGAATCTTGAAGGAGAAGAATTTTCGTGTAACACTAATTTTGAGTCATTTATAAGGTTGATTAGTTGCTTGATTAATAATAATGTTATTGAGTTTGTTGGGCTTAACAAGGCTCCTTGCACTTTTAATTATTCCGAAATGCAGGTAAGGAATGAAGAGTTTACAAAGAATTGCAGTGACAACCTTCAAATCAATAAAAAGGGACCTGGAGTGCTGCTGATCGGGGATACCCCGGGACCTGCTACAACAGGTTTATTATATATTGCTTCATATCTGAGAAGAAACGGGATTGAAGCTTACTGCAGGTGGAACGATACAGATAGAAGAAACAACAATCTTGAAAAAAATATAAGAAAGCTTTTAAATGAAGTAAAGCCTGACATAGTGGGTATCAGTATGAAGTGGTTTCTTCACATGGCACGTGTGATCGAGATAGCAAGAATAATAAAGGAGTACTCAAAAAATATCAAGGTAGTCATAGGTGGCAATTCAGCTTCTTTCTACGACGTGGACTTAATAAAAACGGGAAACATCGATTACATAGTCAGAGGAGATGGGGAGCTCCCATTCTTGAAAATTTGTCAGAATGCAGAGTATATACCTAACTGTACCTATATTGTTGATAATCAAATTGTCCGGAATGAGATAACATATGTTCAGAATGAGGAAAATTCTAAGGATATTTATCTATCAAATTTGGATGAAATATTTGTGGACAAAGAAGACATTTATAAGGCACCTTATTTTTTCATATTCACAGGTAAAGGATGTTCTATGAACTGTTTTTACTGTGCAGGCTGTAAAACAGTCCAAAAGCAATCTTTTAACCGTCCAAAACCATTTATGAGAGGTATAGAGCAGGTTCGAAAAGATATCATGGCTGTAAAACCGTACACAGGGGTTTTCATGTTTGATTTTGATCTGCCCAATTACGATTCTTCCGGGTATTATGAGCAGTTGTGGAGTGGTTTGGGCTTGAAAAATCACTTTTGCATGTTTTATTTCTGGAAACTGCCGACAGAAGAATTCCTGGAAATGGTTAGCAAGGAGTTCAAGTATGTCTATATTAATATAGACCTTGCCAGTATGTCAGAAAGGCATAGAAAATATTTAACTTCTATGAGGGTTGTAAAGCCACAGCCTGAGGATGCGGAGATTTTCAGTTTATTTGAAAAATGTGATATGTATGACAATATTGAGATTACGATAAATCAGATAGCTGGATTGCCTTATTTTACCAAAGAAGACGCCGTAATTAGCGAAAAGGTTGTTGAGCAGTTATTATCAAAATATAAGAGATTCAAAGGTATTGACTGGGGAAGATTGCATGCTCAGCCGGGAGCATCTTTGTCAACTGATGCAAGTGAGTTTGACATGCATTCAAATGCTTCTGAGTTTGAAGATTTTCTCAAATATAGCAGAATGAATTTGACTGAGGTTGAAATATACCCGGACTTAGCAAATACCTATTATCCATTTATAAGCTTTAATGATGACTCTGTTAACAGTACTATAAGCAAGCATTATATCAGACTTAATGAATTAATTGAAAAGAGTTCTACAAGAAACAATAAGCTGATAATTAATGATAAGTTGACTTATGGTGAACTGAATTATAAAGCTGATTTACTTGCAGATTATCTGTTGACCCATGGTATAGGCAGTGGAGATATTGTGGCACTACTATTCCCAAGGTGTATTGAAATGATGATTGCAGTTTTAGGTGTTTTAAAGTCAGGCGCAGCTTATCTTCCGTTAGATCCGGCATATCCTTATGAAAGATTGAAATATATCATTGAAGATAGTGGAGCAAGCAGGTTGATTTCCTTTGAGACACATAGGGTCAGTGAATGGTTTGGTGAGAATACATTTTTTATGGATCAGATTAATTCTTATACGGAAAGTAATCCAAAAGATGCGGCAACATTGGTAAGAAATACGAAAGTCTCACCAGAAGACATTTCATATATAATTTATACATCAGGCACAACTGGGAGACCAAAGGGAATCAAAATTTCTCATAAAAGCATATCGGGTACAATAAAATGGAGAGCCCGGGAATATGGACTGAATTCAACGGATAATGTACTTCAGTTGTTTTCATACTCATTTGATGGGTTCCTGACAAGTATGTTTACGCCTCTTGCTTCAGGTGCTTGTGCTGTTATTGTAACTGATGATGATATAAATGACCCTAATGCAATTAGCAATATAATTGTAAGACACAAGGTCAGTCATTTTATCTCAGTTCCAGCTTTATTTCATACTATTTTAGAGACAATGAATGAACATGACATTATGAGTTT
>JAAZCB010000212.1 GCA_012513545.1 Clostridiaceae bacterium | reverse complement strand
GGAGTGTAAGCAACAGCTCCCCTGCCTGGCTGAGGAGGTGGATCTGCTCATTGTAGAAAAAGACATCAACCTTCAGTTCCTTGAGGCGCCTGAGCGTCACCAGAAAATCCACGCAGTTGCGTCCGAACCGACTGATGGACTTGGTGTAGATCATGTCGATCTTCCCCGCCTCACAGTCGGCCAAGAGACTCTGGAAGCCAGGACGGGAGCTGATGGTCCTACCAGACTTGATGTCGGTATAGGTACCGACATATTCCCAAGCGGGATTCTCCAGAATGTCCTCCTTCTCGAAATCCATCTGGGCCGAGAGGCTTTGCAGCTGTCGCTCCATCTGTGTGCTTACACGACAGTACAGGGCAACGCGGAGACGCTTGAAATGTCGCCTGGCTGGAATGACATGTATGATGGGTTTTCTTTTCTCGCCCGGCATTGTTTTTTATAACACGAATAGAAAGGGATGGATAGATTTGATTGAACGATCTTGATTGGACCTCGAATCGATACTTTTATTGCCCAAACATTTACAGCTGGGATTTCTTGGCTTATAGTTATTCTGATCATAATGACCAAATCCACTGCACACCTTAGCACCTTCTAGAATTTTGATTCGGGCATGAAGTCTTCAATCACCCGTACTACCGACTTGCTGATCAACGAGTTAAGTAGCTGTTATATAATTGGAGGGCAAAAGAAAGTGGACAAAAATCAGAAGAAACTAATCATCCTTCAAGGTGAATCAAATGTTGGCAAAACAACCACACTGAAAAACACGATTCAGGAATTGGTTTCCAAGAAGTGTGTTATCGTTACGGAAAATAGAATTGGCAGAAATGATCGAAGGCTTGTATTGAAGCACGAATCAGGTCTTTTGATTTCAATTTGCACATGTGGCGATACGCTTGAAATTATCGAAACAAATTATCGATTCTTTCTAAGCAATCCAAGTGATATTATGATATCCGCTTGCAGCATCAAAAAAAGTAGAACCGTATTAACAAAGACCGCACTGATTAGCTTTGCATCCGGTTACTGGGAATCTGATGAAGTCCATTTCGATGCAGATAGCACCTACGTCAAACAATTCACACTACTTTCTCAGAAGGAAGAAGATATTATAAAGGATAAGATCATTCAGGAAATTACAAGTATTATCAATAATTGTATTTAATTCCACGAGGATGGGGATATGTCAGCATTAATTTATATTCTAGAAGAAAACCAAGTTATTATTGCTATGGATACCTTGAGCTCAATAAACACAGAAGCAGGACTAAAGCCGTATAAATTTTTAACGAAGATTTTCCCGCTTATGCATATGAATTGTGTATTATGCGGAACTGGAAACTTCGAACCCATCCTTAAGTGGTTTGAGCACATTGAATCAGGCATTGTTGCATACGGGATTATTCAACTTAACAAGATCACTGAGTTGTCAATCAAAGCATTCATGGAAAAGGAAAATCAAACCAACGCATCTACTACACTCTATCAATTCGGGTTAAGCGAACTTGATGGGAAATTCTATGGATATGCCTATAGGTCGACCAATAATTACTCCAGTGAAAAGTTGCTTTATTCCGTTGGGGTAAAACCACAAGATGCTTTTAATACAAACGAGGAACTCTCCCAATTAATTGAAGGATGTATCGATCAGGATGTCCTTGCTGCCCTTATGCTTAAATTAAAAGAGTATGATGATAATCTCGGTAATACGAATCCTAAAAAAGTTGGCATTGGAGGACAAATGGAAATTTGTCTCTTACAAAAAAATTCAATACAATTATTGAGGCAAGATATTTTTCCCGACTGCGAGGCTGTCTATACGGAAATCCTTGACGGTTGTTCCACTCGATATTAGTAGGAGTAAAAATTCAGGTAAAACAAATTCTAGCAGATAATCAGAAATTGATAGGAGGTAGAGATGCTTTCAAATTTTCCGCAATCAACTATTTCAATAAAAGAGATAAAGGTATCAGACATTCACACATATTGATAGTTCTTTTTATCAATGCCCCAATATGCTAATAACGAAGCTAATGGACATAGTTTTTCTTTCTCACACAACTTCCAAGGTGCTGTCAAACAGAAATTGGAAACTTTATGAGAGTTTGCAAATGAATCCATATTTCTTTTACATCCTGTATATAACTCACACTCGGTTTCCCCATCTGTAAAAATATCTAGAAATATTGAAATACATGAAAAATACAGAAACTTAATTGGTGCAGTTTCAGGCATATATAAATCATAATATTTATCAAATATCAAAGGAACACCTACTTTATCAGGAAGTATCGAAAAGTAATATCCTCGAGGATCAGCAGTTAGCACACCTCGGGTTATAAAAAGTGGATCAGAAACCCGTAAAGATAACGCTTTTCTAACCATTCTCTCTGTATAGTTAATCAATTCACTAAAATTAGGATCTGGAAACAACTCTTTAATTATTGCTACTGCATCTTCTGTAATATCATTACTGACTTTTTCAATATTAGATTCGCTAGACCCTAAGTATCTAAAACTAAGTGCAGGACTGAATAACTTAAGTAGATCATCAATTGAATCAATTTGAGCTTGAGTCTGTTTCAGTTGAAGTAGGCTATTAAAATAGAATCTCCCAGGATTTGAGGTAGACAAGGAGAGTTCACATAACGCACAAATCAATTCAGGCCGCGTAGAAAATTCTGGATAGATTGATTGGGTTACGATTTCAATGGTTTTATATGGATAAGTTGGGGCGGAGGCTTTATCAGGATAGATTAAACGCTGCAAGAGATAGGCCATATTCTCGAGAACATCAAATGCTCCAATATAAAATTCCGCACCTCCAATGCAAAGTGTATATACCACATCTTTTGTATCGTATAGTGATACTGATTTTCCATGTAGCTCTTGTTTATTGGAAGAAATAAAATCAGCTGGAAGATTGTTAATAATTTTGGTATTTCCTAAAATAATGGAATTACTCTTTTTATGTTCAAGATAAAGTGGCATTTCAGCAAACTGAAGAGGTAAATTAATTACGTAATCATCGCTCTTACTACGCAATTCAAGAATTACATCCTTAAGGAAAGTGAAATAGTTACATAGATTTGTTTTTCCATAGTTTGTTGAAATATCTTGTAAAAAATGGATGTACTCATGAAACAAGATGAATTCATATTCTGTATTGACAATATTACCTTCTTGGTAATATTTAATTGCTAGTGTCCAGTAGTGTTCGCAATTTCTAGGCCGGTCATAAGAGCTTCCACCAGCTAAGCCGCCTTACTTAATATAATCTGCTTCTGTTCTGTTAAAGCCTGGACACTGATATAAGCCCTCCCTGT
>JAAZCB010000211.1 GCA_012513545.1 Clostridiaceae bacterium | reverse complement strand
TAGGTGCAAAATTAATTTATATTGAGGTTTATGACAGAGTAACTTCTCCGACTCTTACCGGTAAGATAGTTTATCCGATAACTGATAAGTTTATAATTCAATGGGATGAGCAGAAGAAATTCTATTCTAAAGGTGAGAATTTGGGGGGATTATTTTGATATTTGTAACAGTGGGTACACACGAACAACAATTTGACAGGCTTATTAGAAAAGTTGATGAAATGAAAAGCCAGGGAATAATTAATGAACCTGTATATACACAAATAGGGTACTCAAACTATATTCCCAAAAGCTGTGAGTATTCAAAACTCATTGGATATGATGAGATGGACAGACTGGTAAGGGAAGCTAGAATAGTTATTACACATGGTGGCCCCGGAAGCATATTCCATCCCATAAAATATGGAAAACCCCCTATTGTTGTACCTAGAAATCCTAAGTTTAATGAGCATGTAGATTTTCATCAAATTGAGTTTGCGAAGTTTTTGCATGCGAAAGGAAAGATAATTCCTGTTTATGATATAGATGATTTAGAAGTAAATATAAAAATTATGATATTATAGCCGAAAATATTAATTCCATAAGAGTCGGTTCAAACATAGACACTTTTATAGATAGGTTTGAGAAGGTTATTGATGATTTGTTTATTAATAATAAAAAGAGATAGAATTGCTCCGGATTATCAAGTATTAAATAATTTTTTGGCAAACTCATACCTACTTTGCCATGAGTTGTCCTTTCCAAACTGAACGATTTCAGATCGTTCGCAGTTGCCTGAAAGATATGATTTTATACCGGAAATAAAATCATCATGGTCTTTTGCAATGTATATTGGTGCATTCAGGCTTTCAACTTCCTTCATGTTGGAAGTAACAACCGCAATTCCCGAAGAACAGTATTCATATAACTTAATAGGACTTATGGAATCTGTCAGGTCGCTTTTTATAAAGGGTATTATGGCAACATCGGAATACTTCAAATAAGCAGGAAGCTCATCATAAGACTTGGCCCCTAGCGTATAAACGTTTTTGCAGTTTTCAAGCGCAGTTAAATCTGTATCTGGTTTTCCGATAAGGATGATATCGGCATCTACTGATTCAGATATCTTTTTAACCAATTCAACATCAAACCAGTATTTTATTGCACCTATGTATATTATACGCTTTCTTCCGTTTTGAAACTCTTTTGGCAATTGAGAATCTTTAACATCATTAAAGTGATCAAAGGATGCTCCATTTTTTAGTAAATAAGGTTTTATGCCAAGTTTGGTAACTTTGTCTTCTAAAGTACTGGCAGTTATAAAAATATGATCGGCTTTCTTTATAATTTCCTTTTCAATTACATCAATATTTGGATATTCAGAAAACTTTGAAAAGTCATCTGGAATTCTGTAGATCAGTTTTTTATAATTGACAACATTTGTAATCCAGAACAGCTTAGGATTAGATAACCAAATAACATCAACGTTATCAAAATCAATAGCTTTCAATGATTTTCTGATATCGGGGACAATGTATTTATCCCCATTCAATACATTGTTTGGATTTCTTGAAAACAGGTAATTACCATAAAGTTTTAGTGCATATGGTGCAAAACCATATATATTTTTTGACAGTTCATGCCTTTTTGCGCTGGAGATGCTTTTCTTATACAGGTAATCTTCTTTGTCTTTAAAATAAATAAGCTGATTAAATGAATTTGAAAGCCACAAAGCTTCATAGTTATCTTTTACAAAACAGTTGCAATAGTGATAGTTTCCAAGTTTCCCATACTTATAGTTGTATTCGCAAAAATCTCCGATAATAACCTTTTTCATAAAAGCCTCACTTATATTAAAGCAATTTTTAATTATTTTTATTGAAACATACTGTAATTATAGCATTTATAAAGGGGCAATTCAATATTTTAACACATTCCTTCGAAGTTGATTATCTATTGGCTTACGACCATTTTCAGCAAGCTGTCTTTCAGTTTTTAAGTACTCAGATAAATTAGTAAGTGTAAATATAACAAAAATAAATCGTCCTAAAGAATCTGATACGCTGGAAATCCCGTTATTACCGTTTTCATAAAGAAATAATATTATGAATATATATAGTAAAAAATATGACTTGTTTCTGATAAATTTAGTGACTGGGATGATAAAAATAATGATGTATATAATTAGTGTTCCTAGTATTGAAAAATCATAGGGCAACATAATAATTGGATATTCAAAGTTTAGAGCACCCCCTCCAAGGCTTTTAGCTACTACTCTTGAATAACCGCTTCCTTTACCTAATACAAGATTGGGCTTTTCGGAGGAATCCTCCAGGAGTCTGTAAATAAGTTCATTTCTGCCTGTAGATAAGTCTCCCGATTCAATGCCTTGATAAAATCTTTGAAGTATATTCTCCTGAAATAGCGGTGTACTTGTCAGTAAAATTGAAACTATAGCTATCAAAGTAAAGTACAATGCTTTATTTTTTCTTATGAAAAACCCGGAGGTGAAAACCAGAATACCACCTAAAATAAGCGCTGATTTGCTTCCACTTAAGACAAATCCTACAGAGGCAGTAAATGACAGTATATACACATTGATTTTACTTTCAAAATAACGGTTGTAAATTAAATTCAGAACTAAATATACCAGAAAAAACTTAACAGTTGTCAAAGGATGCCCTAGAATTGAATAGTATCTGTAAATACCCATTCCATGCTCTCTATATATCAAATCGGAAAGTTCACCGTTGAATAACCTGTCGGCAAGAAAAAGTTGAATACTGGAATTGGTAATATAATCGATTACTCCAAGAATAATAACAAGAATAATACAAACATTGAAGATATTCAGAAATTTATCCAGGACATATTTTATATCACCATGGCCCAGTTTTATACACGTAAAAAACAATGGCATGCAAAAAGCTTGGAAAACCAGCAGCATGTAAGTTGTATTTTTGCCTAAAAAATAAGAGTTGATCATGGTCATGCCAAAGAATAAAACGGCAAGGTATAAATTCAGATAATTAAATCTGCGGTTAAATATGAATATAACTGAAACAATAGCCGCAGAAGCACAATACAAGGGGTTAAGATAGCTTATATTTTCCGGGACAAAGATAAGTCTTACTGCCTCATCAAAAATATATACAGACATAGCGACTACAAGGATAAGAAATAAAGTAATTTTTTTTATTTTGTTATAAAA
Source organism: Clostridiaceae bacterium (assembly GCA_012513545.1). The sequence continues at coordinate 9,069 of JAAZCB010000211.1, read as the reverse complement.
GTAATCTTCCAAGAAAACAGAGTTGCCAAGAAATTTTGCTTGATCGAGGGTATGTTTATCCATATAGACACTCCTATATTCAAATAAATTGAAGATTCCAGATAGTCATCATTTATATTATCTCCTTAAATTGATTACTTTGCAAGCAAAGTTAACGCTAATAGTTGAAAAGTTTTGTTATAGGGACATGAACTGATAAAAAAAGCAAGAGAAAAGATAGAGAAAGCTATTATTATGGCTTTAATAAAGAATGCTGCTTACTGTAGTTTCATGTTGATAATATGGTTAAATAGAGATATAATTAACAGATAAGGATAAATAGTAATGCATCTGAAGACTTATTTTCCTGATGTATATATTATAGTATGTAAAGAGGTACAAGGTATTCTTCTTTTATTGCTGTTTTACAGAAGGAGTAGAATATGAGGTTCGCAAAAATTGGAATAGCATATGCGGCAGGTCAGGTATTAACAAAGCTAGTGAGCTTTTTACTTATTCCTGTTTTGACAAAAGAATTGGGTGCTGACGGATTTGGACATCTGGCCCTGGCAGATACTATTCTAGATTTTATGACAGTTATTGTTGGAATAAATATTTATTCAGGATACCTGAGATTCTATAGGGAATATCCTGAAAAAGACAGGCGCTGCCTCTGGAATACCGCTTTTTTCTTTAATGTTTTTACTTCTGCTGTTAGTCTTCTCTTTATCATATTTATTGGACGGTATTTTGCCGGATTCATATTGCCACTATCCAATGCATACAACATTATGGTATTAATTGTACTGAGAAGTATTTTTCAACTGCTGCTTACTCAGGTAATGTGCGATTATACTTTGAATTACAAAATTGGAAGTGTTGTAATTGTTGACGTTGTTTGTGTCCTTATGAATCTGACATTGGCAATTTATTTTGTTAAGGTTATGAAATTAGGCGTTGCAGGTGTTTATTTGGGTTATGTTATTAGTTATTTGCTCTTATTTGTTGTAATGAGTATTGTGAATATTAAGAGATTCAGGTTTGAGTTTGATTTTGGAATGCTGAAGAATTTATTTAAATTTGGTGGCGGACTGGTTCCTTCAAATGTGGCCGCCACAGTCTTGACTTTATCAGACAGGTTCTTCCTGAACGGATTAAAAAGTAGTTTTGAGACAGGTATATACTCAATGGGCTATAAATTCGGAATGCTTATAGAGCCGTTCTATATCAATCCCTTCAAAAAGTTTTTTACTCCATATAAATTCCAGATATGGAAAGATGCTGATGCCAAAGAGAAATTTAATAAGTTTTTTTATCAGTATAATCTGATAGGCTGCGTTATGATAATTGCCATAGCTGTTTTTAGCCGTAGTGCAATCTTGCTTTTGTCAACCTCTGAGTTTGAAAGTGCCTATAAGATTGTTCCGCTGATACTCATATCGTATTTTATTTTCGGACAGTCAGCATTCTTTAGTTTGGGTGCTTTAATCAGGAACAAGACATATTTGGACAGTGTGGTTATGATTCCCGGAGGAGTGGTAAACATCATTATTAATTTGGCTCTGATACCCAAAATGGGCATGTATGGTTCTGCCGTGGCAACAATAGTATCTTATCTGTTAATGAATTTTATTTATAGGTATATATCCAAAAAATATTTTGAAATTAAATATAACTATAATAAGGTGATTAAAATATATGTTCTGACGTTGGTTTTTTACATGGTTTATTTTGTTAGTTCACTTTATACCAGTAGCCTTTTGTTTGACATGGGCTTTGCCAGTTTGACCATTTTAGGTTTTAGTGCTTGCCTGTATTTCTTTGGCTTTGTCCAAAAGACAGAAATTGTTGGGTTGGTTTCAGGGATTCCTATTATAAATAAGTTTTTTAGCAAATCACAAAAAGCAGACATCTAATATTTGGCAGGAGGTATTTCTCAAGTGGAAAAGGAAATCCATGTTCAAAAGTGGTATAAAAACTGTTGTTCACCGGTTGTTTTAATGATAGATGATTTCGCAAATTGCTGGGTAGATGCTAACAATAACGGAGTAATTGACCCGGGTGAAGATTGGGGATATAACAAGTATAATAAAGGCTCTGCAATGGATTTTCTGGAGAATAAATTATTAGATGGATATCCGGATATAAAGGTAACTTTTTTTGTTCCGGTAGGTAAGAGAGCCGAAATGATTATAACACCAGTTGCAAAACAAACTTCAAAAGCAATTAACGAGGATCAGGAATCAAAAGCCTTTTTCTCAACGATTCATAAGAATTCCCGTTATGAATTGGCTTATCACGGAACAACCCACGGAAAGCCGGGTGAAGATACCATGGATTTTGTTGATGAATGGCTTATGTATGATACTTATCAGGAAGCAATTGATACTATAGCCAAGGGAATTGGTATATTTGAAGACGCTACAGGGGTAAAGCCGCTAGGTGGCAAGTATTGTGCGTATATTTCAAAATCCTTTTCCGATGAGACAATTGATAATTCAGGATTTTTGTGGTGGTGCCGCTTCTGGAACAGGGGAGAACTTGGAGAGAAAGAAGAAGAGCTTACAGGCGGGGATAAAAATCCTATAACAAATTTTGATGTTAAATTTTTTGGAAATAACAAAGTAATTGATATCCCTTCAACAATTAACGGTGAGATGTTTCAAATAGTGGGAGAAAAGAAGGGCTTAATAAAAAATCTTATCAATAAGTGCAGGATTTTAAAAAGGACGAAAGACCTGGATTATTTTCTTAAGAACCGCCTGATTATTTCAATTCAAGAACACATATCCCCTTCAAGAGCAGATGGGAAAATACAAAGGCCTAATATTTACAGTGATTATTATAGCCTCAGATATATGTTTAAGTACTTTTCAAAAAAGAATGTATGGTTTTGTACATGCTCGGAGCTGGCTTCATATGTTTACTGCAGGGAGAACAGCCATATTGAAATAAAAGATAATAAAACCTTTAGATTGTCTTATAAAAATGATTCAAGGATAGCCAATCCCATATTATCATTACATTTTAACAGATATAAAACCGGAAATATAAAATGTCCTGATGGAAGTATAGTTGGCATAAAGAAGAATATGGCAACCATACCTGTTCAAAACGGCATCTATGAAATAATATCCCAGGCATAAACCTTATAGTAGTTTGGGATGTTTCGTCAGTTCAGGACTTACTTGTTCCTTAGTCTTGTGTATCAATGAATTTCAATATGTTATATATAAAAACTGCTGCTTCTGCACGGTTTGTAGTGTTTTTTGGGTATAAAAATCCGTTGCTTCCGGTAACAAGGTCTTTATTTATGAGTGCTGATATTGAGTTTTGCGCATAAGCTGATATATTATTGCGATCCTTAAATCTGTCCAGCAAGTCATTGTTGCCGGATAAATCAATTTTGCCGGCTATGTTTAGTGCTTTTGAGGCTATTGTAAACATCTCTTCTCTTGTGATTGGTCTGTAAGGCCCGAATTTGTATTCTTCAACTCCACTTATTATACCTAGCTCCCTGGCTATTCCCACTGGTTTGTAAAAGTAATCGGAGGGCTGTACATCCCTAAACTCATTGCTGATTTCTGCGTCAAGACTGAGGGCATTTACGAGTAAAAGTGTAAAATCAGCCCGTGTGATGTTCTCCTTAGGAGAAAAAATATACTTGGATTTGCCTGATATTAATTTCTGCTTAAAAAGCTCTTCTATTTGCGTACTTGCCCATGGAACTGAATACAGGTCGGTAAAAAGACAAGGGTTCTCTTCCGTTGAAGGGTAGATGGTGTAATTGCCCTTCCCGGCACTAAAGTAGAGTACTCCTTCGTCAGGAGTTGACACCAACTGTTTGTATAATTTGCCATCCTTTTCTACAATCCAGGAACCTTCTCCAATTTGAGTCAATAGGCATTTTGTTTCTTTATCCCAATTGATATTAAGATTGAAACTATTTTTGATAACTTCTTTATTTTTATTAAACATTACGAGTCTGTCTTGAATTTTTACTCCTGTGAAGTCAGTTGTATCGATCTGTTCTACATTTAAAGGAGTAACACTATTTCCGGCCGAATCGGTATTATCCATAACCTGCATAACATTTAGGAATTCATCGGACTTGCTTGCTTCCTTTGGTGTAATTTCTAATCTCCATGAGCCGGATTCTGTGGCTCCGTCATCAGAAGGATAATTTTCATAATTCTTGGAATTAACAAGGTATTCTTTGCCTGGTCCTCCTACTTTGGTAATCTTAACGTTATCTTCCTTAGGAAGAAGGGTAGTGTTTACGAGTTTACCGTTATATTTCATATTACCAGTCTCGCTGGCGGTACGCCGGATAATTGACTGAGTACCTTTGATTTCAGGCTCCTCAATTGAATGCAGAAGCCAGGTTTTTTTGAACTCCTTTTTTGAGGATTCCACTTTGTCATAAACAATTAGTGAAGCAGGAACAGTAGAGTTATCCAAGTTCAAAAATACGAAGGACCTGCTGTAATCATTAACTTTACTTGTGTATGCCAAAGAGAGGTTACCTGTCATATAAGAATACTCAGGCTGATTCTTGTCCGGACCATAACCATAATAGTTGACCTGGCCGGTTTTAAAATCCTTTGAAGTAAGCTCATCTAGTGTAGCAGCTCCGTTGGCATTGCTTGGCCAACGCTGTCCGCCATCATTGGCCACAGGGACAGTATGAAAATAAAACTCTTCCTGTGGATCATAAATAAGAAGGCTATTGTGCGCAATAGTTCTCTTGTAATAGTTTATATCATGGTCAGAGCCATAAGCACCTTCTGTACCGTCATAGATACCGGAATCGATTGCAAGAGCTCCTTTGTAATAAATTTGAAAGTGACCTGAATCAAGATGCTGGTGATTGCTAAACTGGTATACACCAATTTTCATTTCTGCAACAACAGTTTTGGAATTTGAATTTATTTCAGTATCCCAACCCGTACGGCATATCATTGAGCCCATTGGATAGCCAAAAAAACGTGTTAGTGGTAAATGTTCAATGGATGTGTTATATAAATCGGCATCGATAAACAAGAATTCAAGAATTGCATCAAAAGAACCTTGAGGATAATAATGCCTTTGTAATTCGTTATTAAGGTAGGTATCCTGGTAGTATGCAGCAGTATAGAGATAAGTTAATGGAAATGCCCAATACTCGCCATAGGGGGTTATATTCATAAAGGTATCTCCATCGCGTAAAAGCTGTCCATCAGGCCTTCTTGAGTAAATCCATCTATAGGGTACTTTTCTTTGATTTTCGCTGAAGATATTGTCAAAACCCATTCTTTTAAACATCAATGCTGAAAGGATTTCATTGTCATACCGGCTCCATCCGTAAGAATCACCTTGATTATGCATTCCCGAGGAGTAGAAAAAATTCCTTGCCGGAACTACCTCCTTAAAATACCAGTCGGATATCAGGTTATACATATCAGGTTTTTCATCATAAGTAGCAATGCCGGTACCAAGCAATTCTACCATAAGAGGCGAACCGGAAGAGTGTCCGACAAGAGCATTCAATTCATTGGGGGGGTAGCTGAGTTCCATTTTTGATGCGAGCTTTTCAAAATTTTTGATAAGAGACGCTTTCTCACTGCTGCTTAAAAGATCGTAGCACCAGTCATATACCATAGCTCCACCAAGAAGAGTTCTTCCGATATTTTGTGATGTAAAATACTCGGAATAGTCTTCTTTTTTATTAAGTTGCTCCAGAGTCAGTTTTAGAAGACTTATTGCCCTTTTTCCGTACAAGTCGTTTTTTTGCGTAAAGATAGTGCTGTCTTTAGGGTTAAGCTGCAATACATAAAACAGTGCATTGTTTTCAAAGGCTGTCCTTACATTGGTTAGCGATATCTTGGAGTTTTTATAGTCGTTGAATATATCATTTACTTCCCTTGAGTACATGGATTGAGAAAGCAGCCTGTTATAAAGCGGTTTGATATTGGAATTCTGTGTTTTTTTTCTGAGGGTATTTATGTCTTTTGAAGTTAGAAAAAGTCTTGGATGCTCTTTAATAGGCTTTGTTACTGACTGTATTTCCCCAAAGCACAATACAGGGATTATACAAAGGGATAAAAGCACTAAAAAAACTATCTTTCTCATACTAACACACCCCTTTAGGAATTTGATAATTCTTTATATATCAAATAGAGTTCAAGCGCGTAATCTTTGTTAGTTATGAAACCCAATTTTTCTTTATATCCATTTATATTGTTAAGTACGTCAGAGGTCTTTTCATACAAATCATCCATGTTTCTGGATTTAAAGATGATCGTCCCCTCAGGTCTTTTACATACGTCACTGGCGATGCATGGAAGCTTGTAATGGATTGCTTCTGCGATAGACACCCCATAACCGTCAACATTTGTAGGTCGGATAAACATGTTGCAATTCTTTAAAATTGGATAAAGCTCAGAATCTATTACTTCAAAAATATATATTTTATCGTTTAGGCCAAGGTCGTTAATCCTGGTCTTTATTTTGTCATAATAAGCATTCTCTTCAGGATTCATTGTTTTTGAACCTAAAAGTGCAAAAACCAGCTTAACGTTAATGTTGTCTCTGGTAAGTCTATCCATCAAACCAACCAGTAAATCCAATCCATAAAGGTCTTCATTATTATGAAATTTGATGAACCCGTTTGAACATATTGTAAAACCTGGCCTTTGCATGAAAGAATACAAATCATCAGGTATTTTATGAAAATCCTCGTCAAATTCCATAGGCTTTATATATGCAGGCAAGACACTGATTATATTATCGGAAATACCAAAACTAATAAGATCCTCTTTGGTTTTTGGATTAACACAAATTATCCTGTGCATCCTGTTCAAGCTCTTTAAAAATACCTTTTTTACCAATGCATTTGAGCCGGACAACTGCTCTTTTATGCTTTCACCATGTATTGTAAGCACTACCTTTTTCCCGAAGAAAGTGTAGAAGCCTAAAACCATTCTGATATTTTTGGCAATTGTATGGAAGTGGAAAAGGTCACAATCAATAAAGGGTAACTTTAATAAAAAGCTTTTATAAGAGCTGATTTTTTTAATCCCAATTGTATTAGAGGTATTATCCTCATTATAAACAATTGCTTCGACATTTTGATTTTCAAGATAGGCTTTCATCCTTTTAATATGGACTGATATTCCCCCATAGGGAGGTGGATATGGTCCAACAATTAATACTTTCATATATCCTACTCACCGCTATCACAACAAGATTCTCCGGTATCAAATCCCGTTTTTAGTTTCTGATCCAAAAATCTGTATTTTCCGGATTTGGCTCTGGCAATGGAGTCCTTGTAACATATTTTTAATTCAATATCATCACCGAGTTTTTTCTTTAACTCGTTATATATTCTTTTCTCATCACAGTCACTATAATTCTCGCCTTTTACAATATTAAACTGGCATATGCCTTTAGTGTCCTGATAAAACTGAAACTGCTTGACATGATCAAAAATATCGGAATGCATATTCAGTGCAGTAATTGAAATAAGATTTCCGCTTTTGGTTAAAATCATTTCCTGCAGCCATCTTCCGTCAACGCTTTTTAATTTCTTATAGTTCCTTTTGCATTTACAGTTAACATCCTCGGAATATGTGGCCCAGTCATCGGTTTTGTACCTGATAAAAGGCATGATGTAATTGTTAAATCCTGTACCGACAAGTTCACCTTTAATATTAGGTTCGGTTATATTTTTATTATTAATATCCACAATCTCGGTAATACCGTATTCTGGGAAAATATGGTACTCGTTGGAATGCTCGCATTCACCGGCGAGTATCAACTGCTCACTATGACCATACCAGCTATAAAATCTTGTTTCAAGGTATTTTTCAACAAATTCTCTCTGGCCGGGATAAACATTTTCAGAACTGGCCAAAACTGCTTTGGGCTTGTATTTAAGCCCGTAATTTGTCTTTTTGATAAATTCACAAATTATAGTAATAGCGGAGGGATAAGTATGAATGAAGTCTATTTTTACCTCATTCATTTTATCAATAATTTTTCTGATGTTATCATCACTTAAGTGAAAGGGATCAAAAATCAGTGAATTATTAAGCCTGTCATAAACCCACAGCTTACCTTCTGGCAGTATATTATTCCTGAGTACCAGCCTTTTGCTGCTTTTATAGTCATAACCAACCCTTTGCCACTGTGAAAACATAAAGGCCCATTCAAATTGTGAACTTAAATTTCGATGAATATAAAACTTGAGCTGTTGTCCTGTAGTACCTCCGGTTGTTGCATAGTACCGTTGCTTTTCAGGAATATTTGTTGCTATCATGTCATCAAAATTGTCAAGGATAGTCTGTTTGGTGAGAAAGGGCAGTAGCTTCAAATCGTTAAAGTTCTGAATATTTAATGGCTTCAGGGCTCTTTCATCAAATACCTTCCTGTAGTAGGGTACATTCTGGTAAGCATGATTCAAGAGCTTGGTTAACTGCATCATTTGATACTCTTCATGCTGTTTTGATGACCACCATTGTGATTGCTGCAATAAATCGTATATTCTATGATAGTTATATCCCAGTCTGACATTAAACGGAATTATGCTGTAAAGGTTTTTTGCAATAACCTGAAAGCTTTCCGGAGACTTCTTTAACAACTGCGATAACAAACTATATCACCCACCCTTAAAAGAAATAAACTTATTTTCCGGCAATGAAACTTATCTTTGTAGTCTGCTCTAAATCCCATAATGGAATTGGATACCTGTTGCCGGAGCAAATTACATTGAAAAATTCTATTAATTCTTCGTATTGACCCTTTTCACTTTTTGTACTTGAGACAGGCTCAACATTAAGACCAAATCCTTTAATGGATTTGTAATCATCCAGAATTATAGTCTTTTCGTCAAAATGTATTTCGCAAAACTCTTTTGGGTATAGTTTGCTGCCAATTGCAAAATACTCTATTGTGCATAACGAACCATCTTCATATTTCAATATAATTGATTTATTGTCCGAAGACAAATATTTTTCACTAGAAGGAGTAAGGGACTCTACATTGACGCTTACTATTTTTGAACCTGTAAAGTAGGTCATTAAATCAATTATATGACAGGCTTCACCAATT
>JAAZCB010000210.1 GCA_012513545.1 Clostridiaceae bacterium | reverse complement strand
TGCTCTGCGCCCTGTGCCCTGCGCCCCGTGCTCTGCGCCCCGTAACCATGCAAATTAATAAAATAAGAATTCGGATTAATAATTTCCTTTTCATAAATTTACAGGTGATATCCTGTTTAAAACAATAAAGTCATGAAACCCACATGTATTGCATACACAAACATTTATGTATATAATTATCAAACATGTGCGGTTCCATCATACCGTTAAAATCAAAATTATATTATGATGAAACCAATAATAAAATTTTTAACAATTGCCCTATGTTTGGCAGTAGCAACTCTTTATGGTTGCAAGAAAGATTATTCAAGCGATTTTGAGTTTGAGGATAATTACATTGCCATAGTTGATGAACTAAACGGCTCATACAGAGAGTGTATCTCTCCTAAAGATGCTGTTGTATATCCGGAACCCTGGACACAAGAGGTTGCAGCAACATTCACTATTCCGCAGGCTACCATCGAAAACATGAGCACATGCGGATTGATTCAAACATTCCTGAACCATCCGTCGGCAATATTAGGTCCCTGGTGTAACTATTGTTCCGGTGGCGATGGCATTATATATTTCAATTCCATCATAACTCTAAATCCTGTTCCAGTTGAGCTATTGACACGTGATGACGCGTTTGACTTACTGTTGTTGAGATATATAAACATGATGGAAGAATTATTAAAAGAAAATGATCCCGAAAAAGTCAGCACCTGGTTAGCAGACAACATTGCCATGATTCTTGCTTCAGATAATATGAGATTATCACTAACAAAACAACAAGCCGAAAAGCTATTAGTGGTTTCATTAAAAATATCTGAAACATTTGAAAAGAAATGGGGTTATTTTTTGAATGCAAATACACACATCATGCTAAGTGCATTGATATCATTGCAATACGAAGCTTTCCTGAACGATCCCTGTTTCGCTTCCGGCTCACTTAAGACAGATCTGTGGGGTTATATAATATGCCGTGAAGACCCTGGTTTAATAGTGAAATATGTCAGAGATTACCTTAACGCCAATTTATGATAAAACCCACAAGTGTCAAATGCACAAATAAGTAGTTGTATAATTATCAACTATGTGTGTTCCCACCTTTTAGTAAGGAAGACAGATACGGAATATTATCAATAAAACAAGAGGGTGCCTCAAAAAGGTCACCCTCTTTTAGTTTATTGTCACTTTCTTTTGACCTCCAAAAGAATCGCACCTTTTCCGGTTTGCCCCCGTACCGATATAATCAGAATACTGTTATCTTGATGTGTATTTATCTGGCCATGTGATCGTTGATAAATTGTGACAAGAAAGGGAACCTCTTCCTCCCATACTACTAATGATTATGTAACTTGAGGTATGCAGTTAAATGACGAATAATAAAAAATATAAGGGTGGAATATGCTCAAGTTATCAGCTTCCTACTCCCGTTATTGAAAATATTTCATTTTCCTTGCAGCGTTTTCGCAGTTAGTTTCGTATTAGCTAATAAAGAGGCATGCGGAAAGTTGACTTTCTGCATGACAGGCATGAAAAAAGCATGAAAAGCTTATGAAAAGAGAAAAGGAAGGATTTTATTCATGCGCATTTTAACCAAAGAGGTTATGAACACAACGGATTACAATATTCTGCATATTTCAGATCGCTACACATGGCGCTTATGCCTTTTCTAAGCAGACATCGTATTCAGACCGTGGGAGAGAATATGAAAAACGCTGCGGCCACGGTCGAAAACCAGGCGGCCAGCGCTCTTTATTTCAGGCTCAAATTAATTGCTAATTATGCTTATTAACAGTACATAATAAGTCCCCAGCCAAAACAACTGGCTTTTTATTTGTAATTGATTTATTATTAAACGATTTGCCCAATTAGATATGAAAAAAATTTTTTTCCTTCTGCTTTTTCCTGGAATATTCCTGTTTCAATCATGCGAGAAAGAGGATATTGATATTTTCCACCAGGACTATTTCTATTATACATTTGATTTTGAAAAGATTCAGTTATATCTATTAGATAACCAGGTGTTTTTGGAATTTAATACCCGGCATTCAGAAGAGGAGATTATCAAATTCATAAACAATTACTTTTTCTTCAGTGAAACAGCCCCAATACTCTTATCGTTTGAAAACAAAATACGGTGTCAATTGAATGAAAAATACTCAATCAAACTCAAAGAAATCCTCTTTGTGTTAAATCAGGACCCTTCTATAAACTATGCTGTTCCCGTTTTTTCCTTAAAGCGTAATGACGAATCATATATAATTCCTATAAACGAAATATTATGCGACCCTTTGGTATCGAATAGTGAACTTAAAAAACTGATTAATCCTTACAATTTGATAGTCCTGGATTCTAAGCCTGAATCCTCTTATTACCGGTACAAAATAACCAACATTAAAACCGGATTTGAGCCTCTTAATATTGCAAATTCCTTATATGAGACCAAAAAATTTCATTATTGCACACCGAATTTTATCAATGTAGCAATGCCCTGTATGAACGTAATAAAATAATTACTAAGCATAACACGGCTCATCTCAGATTGGTAAATCAAAATTATATTATGATGGAAAAAATAATAACACTAATATCAATTTTTCTGATAGTTATATCTTGTTCAAAAGATGACGACTTATTGAATGATAATCCAATTGTTATGTTAGTATTCTGCCAGGCTTCATTGGATAATCCCATAAGAATAGTTGAAAACGAGTACGACAATGATAATTTGATAAAACAAACCACAATTCAAAATGGAGAGGTGCAGAGCGAGACGACTTATGAATATAATTCAGAAAATCAGATAATCTCAGAAACATATCTGACTGGTTGGCAGAAAACTGAAATGACCTATGTTTATAATAAAGATAAACAACTGATTAATATTTTATACAGATTCACTGACTATGACACTGATGGAAAAATATCAAACACAAGGGAATACGAAGCTCCGAGGGAATATGATAACAATAAATTAGTTAAAGAGTGGGAATTTTGGGGTGGATTTAATACGTATGAATATATTGGCAACAAGGTTGTTACAAAGATTGACCATGCTAAAAATGGTGAAAAACACCACATTA
>JAAZCB010000209.1 GCA_012513545.1 Clostridiaceae bacterium | reverse complement strand
GGCCTACTTCATCTTTGATTTTAAAATTATTTATACAAGATTTAGAGAAGCAATATAAATCTAAGGTTATTTCATTAAATTTAAGAGATAAGCAAAAAGGGTGGAAACAGATGTTCTTAAGTGCCCATTTCGGAAATAATAAACAATTTACTCAACTTTATTATGAAACTAGTATGGGACGAGCATTTATTGAGCATGCTATAAGACCATCATGTTATGATTGTAAGTTTAAAGGATTCCCTAGATTTGGTGATTGTACTTTAGGGGATTTTTGGAGTAAAGAGAGAAATGGCAATTTATACAATAAAAATGGGACATCTGTTATTATTGGTAATTCATCAAAAGGTGATGAACTTATAAAAATGGCTTCTGATAGAATGGTATTATATCCAACTGATTTGGCAGTTATAATTAAAGGGAATCCAAAGCTAATTAAATCAGTGAGATACCCGAAAAATAGAAATAAATTTTGGGAAGTTCTCAAAAAACAAGATTTGAAAGTAGCAGTATTAAAATATTGCAATCCCAGCTTGATTGAAAAAACTACAAAAAAAATAATTCGAAGAATAGGTATATAGTATGATAAGTAAAAGTGATTTTGTTAAGGAATTTTGTTGAGATAATTTGGAATATATGTGAATAGACATTTTGTATGTAAAAATACTGCCAAGGAATAAGAAGGTAATTCTAAAAACGCATCAATATTCCTTGCCAATTCCCTCCTGTTATTATATAATTTCCAGTAGGGAAAATTAAATAGTGCCGTGACCTTCAAGTGGGCCAACACTTGAAGGCTCATGCAGGTAGATCGGCTACCGACACGCGGAGTTTACACTCCCACAGCACCTAGATAATTATACTCTAAGTGTTGTCCGTTTTCAAGCATATACGGTGCATGTGTTGGTTATTTTTACCTATGCATGCACCATTTAATTTTCTCTCCTAAAGTATTTGGGAGGGGAATATATATGAACGATGATTTTGATGTTATTATTATCTTTGAAAGTTATAAAAAAAATGATATAATTTACGAGTAAAATATTTTTCATACATTAATTGCATTTCTAACGGATAAGTAATCTTAAATTGTTTCACAAAAAATTAGTATAACAGATACACACATTGCTTAAATTGATATTTATCTACAATATAAAGCGTTACTGATTTAACAATCTATCATGAATGTGAGGGAATATTATGAGTAACATTAAACACAAATTGTTGGAGAAAACTGCAACACTTGGAGTGATAGGGCTTGGCTATGTAGGACTTCCGCTGGCAGTAGAAAAAGCTAAGGCAGGTTACAGAACAATAGGATTTGATGTACAGACAAACAAAGTAGAAATGGTCAATTCAGGCAAAAATTATATCGGTGATGTTGTTAATGAAGACCTTGAATTTTTAGTGAGGTCAGGTTTGCTCTCAGCTACTACAGATTTTGGAGAGGTTGCAAAAGCAGACTGTGTTTGCATTTGTGTACCTACACCACTTGACGCTCATCAGCAACCGGATGTCAGCTATGTAGAATCACCTGCCAGAAGCATTGTTCCTTATATGCATAAGGATATGTTGGTAATATTGGAATCAACGACATACCCAGGAACTACTGAGGAATTGCTCAAACCTATTCTTGAAGAATCCGGGCTTATTTGCGGAGAAGATTTTTATCTGGCTTTTTCACCGGAAAGGGTTGATCCTGGAAACTTGATATATAAAACGAAAAACACACCTAAAGTTGTAGGAGGAATTACACCAACTTGTACAGACATAGCTGCTACTTTATATGAAAGCATACTTGAAGCACCTGTCCATCGGGTGTCATCTCCTTCTATTGCTGAAATGGAGAAGATTCTTGAAAACACTTATAGAAATGTAAATATTGGTTTGGTTAACGAATTGGCGATTTTATGCAATAAGATGGGAATTAATTTCTGGGAAGTTATTGATGCAGCAAAGACAAAACCTTATGGCTTTCAGGCATTCTATCCCGGTCCTGGCTTAGGAGGCCACTGTATTCCACTTGATCCGTACTATTTATCATGGAAGGCCCGTGAATATGGATTCCATACTTCTATGATTGAGGCGTCTATGATGATAAATGACAGAATGCCTGAATATTGTGTTGAGAGGGCAAGTAAGATACTAAACCGACATAACAAGTCATTGAATAGGGCTAATGTATTGTTATTGGGAGTTGCCTATAAACAGGATATTGATGATTTCCGTGAGAGTCCTGCAATTAAAATATTTGATTTATTAAAAAATGAGGGTTCATGTGTTACTTATTTTGATCCATTTGTTTCTGAGTTTTCTGAGCACGGGAAAGTAGTAAAAGGAGAAGAGAAGTTAACTGATAAACTTATTGAAGATGCAGATTTGGTTATAATCACTACAGCACATTCCAATGTTGATTACGAGTTTGTCCAAAAACATGCTAAAATGGTTTTTGATACAAAAAATGTAATGAAAAATATAGAGGATAGAGAAAATATAGAACTGCTGTAGTTAATATAATGAGTACAAGAATTTGTTAATATATGAAAAATGGACAAAATAGTATACAAAGGAGGAGCATGCATATGAAAAAAAGGATATGTGTAATCGGAGGAGGAAGATGGGGGCAAAACCACATAAAAACTCTTTCCCAAATGGGCAATCTTGCAGGAATTGTAGAAGCGGATAATGTAAGACTTGATAATCTTTTATCACAATATCAGGCAAAAGGCTTTTCTGACATTGACGATGCAATAGCTCATGGATTTGACGGGTATATCCTTGCAACTCCTGCCGAGACCCATTATCCAATTGGAAAGAAGCTGTTGGAAAAAGGATTGAACGTGCTGATAGAAAAACCAATGTGCCTGTCTTCAAAGGATTCAAAAGAGCTGGTGGAAATTGCAGAGCAGACAAAAGCCAGGCTTATGGTTGGACATTTACTGCTTTTTCACCCAGCTATAAAAAAAATTAAAGAACTGATTGACTGTGGTAAAATTGGTGATTTATATTACATCTATTCAACAAGATTAAATCTTGGGACAATTAGAACTGAAGAGAATGTATTTTGGTCTTTTGCACCTCATGATATTTCAATTCTGGATTATTTAATTAATATGCCTGCTACTAAAATTGAAGCTAAAGGAACAAAGTTTTTGCAGGATAATATCGATGATGTGACAATAGCCCAGCTTACCTATCCCGGGAACATACACGCCCATATATTTGTTTCCTGGCTCCACCCGTTTAAAGAACAGAGACTGGTTGTGGTAGGAAGCAAAGGAATGCTGTCCTTTGAAGATTCATCTGCGGACAAGCAGATAAAATACTATAATAAGCGAATTGATTGGGTGGATGGAAAGCCTGTCAAAGTAGAGCAGCCGGATGAGATTATTGCATACGGGGAAGGCATGCCTCTTGCTGAAGAACTGAAGTATTTTATTGATAACCTTGATAAAACTATCAATATATCCAGTGGGAAAACGGGACATGAGGTTGTTAAAGTACTTGAGAAGGTACATGAACTGATAAACGGAAACTAATTACAGGAGGAAGCATATGGCGGAGTATTTTGTACACGAAAGCAGTTATTTAGATGAAGATGTCTCAATAGGGGCAGGCACTAAAATATGGCACTTTTGCCATATTCACAAAGGTGCTGTGATTGGAGAAAGGTGTTCTTTAGGGCAAAACGTAAATATTTCAAATAATGTGAAGATTGGTAATGGGGTAAAAATTCAGAATAATGTTTCTGTATATGAGGGAGTAGAATTAGAGGATTATGTGTTTTGTGGGCCGTCCTGTGTTTTTACTAATGACCTTACCCCCAGAAGCAAGTATCCGAAAGGAAAAGAAGGATATAAAAGGACATTGGTTAAGTATGGTGCGTCCATAGGAGCAAATGCAACGGTTGTTTGTGGTAATACTCTTGGCAGATGGTGTCTGATAGCGTCGGGAGCGGTTGTAACTAAAGATGTTCCAGATCATGCATTAATGGCTGGAGTACCTGCAAAACAGATAGGTTGGGCGTGTGAGTGCGGGATTCCTCTAAAAGACGGTTTTAAGTGTAAGGAATGTGACAGAGAGTACGTTTTAAAAGATAATATACTCAGTGAGAAATAACAGAATGACGGGAATATAACATTTCGGGAAGGGAGAGACATAAATTATGCAATTCAGAGATCTTCAGGCACAATACCTGAAATATAAAGAGGAAATTGATTCTGCAATTCAGAACGTACTTTCTGCTGCTAATTTTATTGGAGGCAAGGAAGTAGTTGAACTTGAAGCTGTGTTGGGGAAATATGTTGGTGTAAAACATTGCATAACCTGTGCTAACGGAACCGAAGCTATGACTTTAGCTATGATGGCATGGGGTGTCGGTGAAGGTGATGCAGTTTTTGTTCCGGATTTTACTTTTTTCTCAACAGGGGAGATTGTATCCTTCAGGGGTGCGATTCCTGTTTTTGTAGATGTTGACAGGGACACCTTCAATATTGATGTGGTAAAGCTTGAAAAGGCCATTCAGAATACAATAAATGAAGGCAAATATACGCCAAGGGCAGTTATTCCGGTTGATTTGTTCGGACTTCCTGCCAATTATCCTGAAATAATGAAGATAGCAAGGAAGTATAATCTTTTTGTACTTGAAGACGGAGCTCAAGGCTTTGGTGGAAATATACTTGATAAAAGGGCTTGCAGTTTTGGAGACATATCGACTACTTCATTTTTTCCTGCAAAGCCTTTAGGCTGTTATGGAGATGGAGGGGCTGTATTTACTAATGACGACAATTTGGCGGATTTGATAAAATCGTTGAAGGTTCATGGCAAAGGCAGCGATAAATATGACAATGTAAGGATTGGGGTAAATTCAAGACTTGATACCGTTCAGGCTGCAGTATTAAAGGTTAAGCTTAAAGCATTTATTGACCATGAACTCGAGGATGTAAACAAAATTTACACACAATATACTGAAAGATTATGCAATATTGTGGAAACTCCTCCCATACCCAAAGGATATTATTCAAGCTTTGCTCAATATACTGTCAAACTTAAGAACAGGGAACAAAGGGATGGTTTGCAGACTGAACTGAAGAAGCATAACATTCCCAGTATGATTTATTATAACAAGCCAATGCACAAGCAGGGAGCCTTTTCGGATTTGAATTTTAATGAAGAAGATTTTTCTGTTACTGATGAATTGTGCAATATAGTGCTGTCATTACCTATGCACCCATATTTGAAAGAAGAAGATGTAGATATAATATGTAACAAGATAAAAAACTATATAAATAATTGAAATTCCAAAAACCTGTCAATATTCCTTGCCAATTCCCTCCTGTTATTATATAATTCCAGTAGGGAAAATTAAATAGTGCCGTGACCTTCAAGTGGGCAAACACCTGAAGGCTCATGCAGGTAGATGGGCTACCGACACGCGGAGTTTACACTCCCACAGCACCTAGATTATTATACTCTAAGTGTTGTCCGTTTTCAAGCATTTACGGTGTATGTGTTGGTTATTTTTACCTGTGCATGCACCATTTAATTTTCCCTCCTAAAGTATTTGGGAGGGGGAATATATATGAACGATGATTTTGATAAATTTCTTGCATCCTGCCAGGTTGAGAGAATGGAAATTCTGCACAGGCAGCTTGAGCAGGTGCAGGAAATCCGCTTATTGAGGAATGAAGCTGCAATGTTGATGGAACGGATACAAAGGTTATTGCCTTCTCAGGTAGTTGATTTATTGTCAAAATATGACGATATTATGAATGAGATAAATAGCCTTGAGTCTGTTTTTTTGTATAAAAACGGGCTGAATGACGGCCTGACACTGGGAAGATTGTTGTTTGAGGGTAAAAAAGATGTAGATATAAACATAAAGTTTTTATGAGCATGGATTTTTTTTACAAGTCTTCAAAAACTCAAATAAACGTGTTATAATTAAGTATAAATTCAAGGGGTATTTTCTTCCGGTATCTTGTTCTTGTTCCAATTCATTATGACAGGCGAAGGTAGAGGATATATATGAAGCCGACGAAGCTAGCGAAAACAATGTCATGGTTTGCAGTTCTCCTCTGGATGATAGTAATTTTTACCTTTTCGGCGCAAAATGCCACCGATTCGTCCAGATTAAGCCAAAAGACGACTAAAAAAGTTGCAGAACTGTCTATTAAGGAGTTCAAAAAGCTGCCAAAGGACAGTCAGTTCAAAATAATCGACAAGCTAGAGGTTAAAACCAGAGAATTTGCACACCTGCTGCTGTATACAGTGTTGGGTATGCTGGCTATGGCAGCACTTTCGGGATATAAATCAAAAGCCGGTATTTTTATAGCTTTTGCCATGTGTGCCCTATATGCTGCTACGGATGAGGTTCACCAGATTTTTGTCCAGGAACGGGGAGCAGAATTATCAGACTTTTTTATTGATTCCTGCGGAGCTGTAATAGGAATAACATTTACTTTGCTGCTAAAGAGAATAATCAAGTTCCTTATGCTGAAGCTTCAAAAAATACAATTCAGGAACCGGCCACAGATAGACCCAAATTGAATAGGTCTGGAAGGAGATTTGGATGAATAAAACATTTTTAAGAATTGTATTGTGGCTTGCGGTTATTACCTGGATGGGATTAATATTTTACTTTTCTGCTCAGAACGCCTCCGATTCGGCAGAGCTTAGCGGACAAACAGTAAGAAAACTGGTTGAATTCTTTGTTAAGGACTTTAAAGATATGCCTGATCACGCTCAATACAGCATGGTTAAAAACCTTGAACATATGGTGAGAAAGACTGCACATATGGCGGTTTTTTTTGTATTAGGTACACTTGTTACATCAGCGCTGTTACAGCATACAGTTAAAAAGCGTTTTTGGACTGCTTTATTGATATGTACT
>JAAZCB010000022.1 GCA_012513545.1 Clostridiaceae bacterium | reverse complement strand
TTTTTGAATTATATAATTTATGGTTTATAACATTTATTAATGATGCCAATATTTTAAGCAGAATAAAGGCATTTTAAGCTTAAAATACTAGCTCTTTCTAAACATAAACCATATAGTATGTCTGTTATATAATAATTTGTAAAAGTTTTACCATTAAATTTGTCCGTTTAAATTATTAATTTAGGAGGAAAATATGGAAACAGTAAATTTTAATGTTCCATCAATTTCATGCAGCGCATGTTCCAGTAAAATTCAAGAGGGTGTTAAGCAAGTAAAAGGTATTACAGATGTTTCTATTGATCTTAAGAGTCAGAATGTAAAAATACAATATAATCCATCCGAAATACATCCACAGGATATTAAAAAGCACATAACTCAGATGGGTTATGAAATAATATGATATTTTAAAAGCTTAGGAAAATGACTCATAGTAAAATTTCAAAAGAGTTGACGGCTTATCAACCAACTCTTTTGAAATCTATGAGAATCAAGCTGTCAGGTAAAAGATTTAATCGCCTTGGTAATGTTCTTTTGTTGATTGCTAATATGAATTTGTGCTAATTTCGTTGCAGCTTCCTTGTCCCTTCTAGAAACAGCTTCACATATGCTGTCGTGTTCTTTAATAAGATCCTTAGAACTACTATAGTCCTTAAGATAAATAACCCTGAACCTTTGAAATTGTTCCCTCAAATTACTGGAAATCTGAATAAGCCTTTCATTTCTTGATGCTCGGTATATCAAATCGTGAAACTCAACATCTTTTTTTATAGTACCCTGTAAATTCTCCTTTTCGGAGTATGCTGCAAACTGTGAAAGTATATGCTTAAGTTCCTTTATTTCCTCGTCGGTAATCCTCTCGGATGCGAGTGCTGTAGCAAGACCATCAAGTGATGCTCTAACCTCAAGAACATCCATTATATCTTTCACGGACAGCTCTGCAACATGAGCCCCCTTCCTTGGAATCATGTCTACCAAACCCTCAAGTTCCAATTTTCTTATTGCTTCTCTAACCGGGGTTCTGCTGACTCCCATTTTTTCAGCAAGTTTAACTTCCATCAGGCGTTCACCCGGCTTTAATTCACCTGCAATAATGGCCTCCCTTAATGTATCGAAAATCACTTCTCTTAAAGGTTTATAGTCATTAAGATTGACTTTTGATAACTTACCTGCCATATATATTCATCTCTCCTCACATAACGTTTCAGCTATATAGCATTCCCATTTTTCATTTCTTAAAGAGCTGTAAGCCTTTTTTGCAGAATGTTTATCTTCAAAGATACCAAAAACGGTAGGACCACTTCCACTCATCAAACTTCCCAAGGCACCGTTTTTAACAAGGACATCCTTGATTTCTTCTATAACAGGATACTTATCAACAGTAACATCCTCAAGAACATTTCTCATATTTTTTGCAAGTCCGATAATATCTTTATTGTCTATTGCTTTTAACAAGAAATTTGTGTCCGGTCTTGAAGTTATCTTTTCAAGATTAAGATTGCCGTATACCCATGCAGTTGAAACCGATACCCTTGGTTTAGCAAGTACAACACTTATGTCATTAAACGGGCTAAGACAAGTAAGTTTTTCACCTATCCCCTCTGCAAGAGCCGTTCCTCCCATTAAGCAAAAGGGAACATCCGCACCGATTTCTTTTCCAAGGACCATTAATTCATCGTCGCTGATTCCAAGAGAAAACAAGTTGTTCATTCCCTTTAAAACCGCTGCTGCATCTGTACTTCCACCTGCAAGGCCAGCTGCAACAGGAATATTTTTATTAATTCTTATTTTGACCCCTTTTGATATTGGATACTTTTTCATTAAAAGAGCTGCTGACTTGTAAGCAATATTACTATTTCCCGAAGGAATCCAGGTTTTGTTACAGGTTAAATCTATACCACTTTCAACAACCTCAATAGATATTTCATCATGCAAATTGATACTTTGCATGATCATTCTGACTTCATGATAACCATCCTGTCTTTTTCCCAAAACATCCAAAGACAAATTAATTTTTGCATTTGCATTCAATACTAATGAATCCATTCTTCACCTGCGCATTTCAATTTAGCCACTAAAGAGCTTAATATTATATCCTGTACGTTTAATTATTATATACAAAATACATTCCATTTTCAATAATAAAAAGCTCAGGGTCATCTAATCACCAAATCATACCCAGTATAAATATGCTGATATTAATTATTACAGAAGGCTAAACTTTTTAAAACGCTTCACCTGTCCAATTCAGAAATGAACTCCTATTTAACAAAAGAAGCCTGTCTATCATTTTTCAGCCGGAGAATCATAAAAAAAACGGGGCTATACAGCCCCGGACAGTTCTTGATACCTAAAATATAAAGATTGTTATGATTAGCTGCTCAGCTAACTTTTCTTGGAATTATAACCTGCATTCCCGGTACTATTTCTTCGCCTTCACTTATTTCATTAATCTTTCTTAAATCATCCATAGTTGTAGAATATTTCTTTGCTATTTTCCACACAGTGTCTCCAGGCTGGGAAAAATATATTGTAATACTCGGATATGCAGCTTTCTTCTTTTCATCTGCAGGATTATCAGTGATTTTTGTTATCAAGGATGTCTCAACCTGCTCAAATATTCTTGCATATGAATTTAAGACAATCCTTAATTCCACTTCATTTGAAGATACCATACTATAATTGCAATGCTCTACTTCCAGGTCAACCTCACATCTCATGTCACTTTTTAATTCTTTTATTTCAAGGTTATACCTAAAGGGTAATTCAGTATAATAACAATACACAGGCTGTTCCATATTGTTCGCCACATACAAAATACTGTTATTAACGATGCCCTCTATTGATACCATTCCATTCACAATCCTTATGTCAGATAGTAAAGGCTTGCAAAGCACATTGAAAACTTCTGAAATATCCGGACTGTTCCCATCTACTGTAATAATTTCTTTTAGCACAATCTGGTTTTTTTCCCTGCCAAGCAATTTGTTCATTTTAAAGGGTTGTGTCTCAATTCGTATGTCCGTGCTTAGACTGTAGGCATCTGATACCAGGTCAACCTTTCTCAGCTCGGTTGCCTGGGCTTTAATATTCAATTCAACTTCTCCATTTAAAATCCTAAGCTCGCCGTCACTGTCTTCCGAAGGATTAAAGGAATAGTTAAGTACCTTGTAATCCACTTCACATACCGTATTTTCAGCGATCCCATCAAGCTCAATAAATTGAGTGAACGGCATTTCATGCTCCATGAACTCTATGCTTCTCTCTTCATTATCCCCTATGTATAGTGTTAGTATATCAATATCGCCTTTGACAATAACCTTATTATCAGCAGTTTTGTAATCTTTACCTGTTATTTTTACATCACTTCTCAGGATTTCTTTTATTGAAGGCTTTCCCGCTGGTATTTCCAGCATCTCATTAATTGCATGATTAACTGTATTTTCACCCAGGTAACAGGATACTTCAACACTATCTTTTAATAGCTGAATGTCATCAGCACCTCTTAAATCGTTAACAATATCCTGTACCACATCCTCATATACTCTGGCGTTAAGCTTCAATATGGTCTTTATATTTATTTTTCTGCCGTTTAGTATTTCATAGTCAATATGCTCAATATCGTATTTTACGCTTGGCTTCATACCGGATTTTGCATTTATTACATCTATGCCATGCGAAAAATCAGTAAAAGTATTTATACTTTTTATCTCCTGTTCTGACCCGTCTGAAATATATAAAATTTTATAGCGTATTGATCCATCTACCAGTATTTTATCCTGTGTGGCCTGAGCACTCTTTTCGATTACTTCTCCATCAATAATAAGAATTCTTGATACATCCGGATTTATATCTGGCACAATTATATCATTTTCAACTATTGTCTGGGCGGAATCCTCTCCTGTAACTCGACTGACTCTTGCTGATTCTCTTACAAGTTCAAGGGACATTTTCAATCCTCCTTCGATAGAAATATTACCTGAACAAATTTTCTCACTAAAACACCTAGGTTATATTAGCATTTCATATTATTAAGATAGCTGCTTATTAATATATATTGACAAGACTTAGAAAATATTCTTAAAAGATAAAAATTTCTATTCGGGAAATGGCGCATAATAAAAAGATCTAAATTTTAATTCAGATCTTTTTACTTATCTTACAAAGTAAGTTTTCTCCTCTATACACCAGACACCTTAACTAACCTGTATCTTTTTGTTATCCTTACATACAACTATTTCAACTGCTTTTGTAAGTATATCTGTATAACTGTAAGATACTCTCCTTGTTGCCTCATAATCGTTTTCAAATTTTACTACGAAGATGCTAGGGTAGGTGTTCTCAAGTATTCCCTCTTTAATAAAAGCCTTTTTTCTACCTTTATTGGCTTTAAGTTGTATCTTCTGTCCAACACAGGTTTCTATATCTCTCTTAATCTGAAACAGGCTGCTCTTCTCCATCATTGAATCACCTCATCTTCTGTTTGAACACATTATATCATATAATCGAATGCTTGTCAAAAAAATATCTATTATAACAAGGAAAATTTATTTGTGTCAAGCTTTTTTTTTAATTGTTAATAAATGTTCAGCTAAGCAGGAGTTCGTTTCCACCTTGATTTTATGATTTTCATAGAAAACCTTCTCAATATTTGCCATAGGTTTAAATACTTCCAATACTTTAACAATGACCTCTATCGGATTTTTTTCTGATGTACTACATAATTAAAACTCCAGGGCATCAAGTCCCTCGACTTTTCCCTCTTTCACTTCGTTCGAAAGAGGTTAAATAAAAAGCTTCGGCATTCTCAGATTTTCATTATGCATAGGTAATTTGAGAATACACTACTGGTAAACACTTCTTGCCTTCAGATCTACTGATCTTCTGAAGCTTGCATTATATTCGTTTATACAAGTTTCAGATTGTATAATAAGGTCTGATTTGGGAGCGTCCGCCTCAAGCCTGTAACAAATACCTTTGAGCACAACTATTTCCATGTCTCCATCCTTCCTGATATCGACTACTTTGAAGAGAATATCTGATCCGTAAGATTTTCTGGCCACAACATCACCTAATTTTAACTCAACCATATTAACACCCCTGATAAACATTTCCCCAATTCATAATATGTTTATTAAATGTATGATGTTCCACTCTGCTAGTATTCATTATCACTTTGTGGTTTATATGTGTGCTGAATATACTAACATTTTATGCATAATAAAGGCATTTCCACTTGAATTATCTGCTCTTTCCAAGACCATATAGTTTACCACTTATGTAAATTTACCGTAAAAGTAAATTATTCATATTGAAAGTTCACCCTTTAAAACGATATAATAAATAAAAACACGAATGCCATTAAGACCATTGGGGGTATTAATTTTGCTTACAGATATACAAATTGCACAGTCCTGTAAAATGAAACCGATAACTC
>JAAZCB010000208.1 GCA_012513545.1 Clostridiaceae bacterium | reverse complement strand
TTTTTGAGGAAGTGTATATACACTTCCATTGCTTGCTAATCTTAAATCTTTCTATTAGTATACTACTTTAACTTGCCAAAAAACAACACATAATAAGTTCAATCTTCCATTCTTTTTAAAGTTCTTCAAAAAAACAAATAATTATTAATAGCTAAATAAGATTTAAAAAATTATTATATTACAAAAATAGTTTTAAATATTGCAAAAAAGTATGCTAAAGTTATTTATTTGATTATATGAATTTGAAAAAAAGGAACGTTATTCTATAGTTTTATATACGAAAGTTTTTTTGGTAATGCAAGATAAATTTGTTCATAGACGAAATTGGAACGGAGATTTCAAGTTCTGTGCAATACTACGCATTGCCGGCCATCCATGGCCGAGTTTTTTGTGGATTGTTTTTGGAGAATAAAATAAAGGGATTTTTAAGTTATGAAGAATTATACAAACAATAGTTTTTCACATATGCAGGCTTTAATAGGTGGTCATGTTAGCTTGAAATATCCACAAAAACTATATCTTGATATCACACAAGATTGTAATATGAACTGTATAATGTGTCGAGACAAAATAACGGCTTCAGGAAAAACAATGAATTTGGATTTATTTAAGAAGATTGTTGATGAAACAGCAAGCTATGTCTCAAGTTATTCACTTTTTAATTGGGGAGAGCCGTTAATTTTAAAGGATTTTAGAGAAAGGGTTGAGTATTTAGGAAGTAAAAAAAGAAAAGACGCGACAATTGATAATGAGGGGATGTTTAACGATTTATACCCTACAAAGATTGGAGACTACGTTTGGGATGGAAATGATTATTGCCATGTTAGTAATTATTTCATTGATAGAAACTGTAATGCACCATTTGTGAGTGCTTCTATTGGATACAATGGTGATATATATTTATGTTGTAACGTTGGTGATTTAGTAGATAATGTTAATGAGAAGTCCTTCTTTGAAATTTGGTCTGGGGAAAGATATGATACTTTGCGGAAGGATGTTAATAATGTGAATTTAATGCCTGATAGATGTAAAAATTGTGCCTGGTTTAACAGGTGACTTTCATTATGCCGCCACATCTTTGTGGCTTTTGCTTCGCAGTGCGTGGTGCTACACAGAACAATGCATGGCAGTAAAGGCTCTGGAGAAATAAGCACTACTTGGAGGTTTGGTAAATTTAAAAGAACTGATAAAGAATAGTATAGAAAGATTTGGACATTGGATATTCAGGATATGTCATGGGTTGAGAAAACAGTTTCACAGGTTGACTTTTTATGGGATGTACTACAATTGAACGGAACAGAAAGGATTCTTGACCTAGCTTGTGGATTGGGGAGACATTCTATTGAGTTGGCTAAGAGAGGATGTTCAGTAGTTGGAATTGATTTAACAGCAGATTATATCAACGAAGCTAAAAAAAATTCAAAGTTAGAAAATGTGTGTATTGATTTTCAGTGCAAAGATATTCGAGATGTAAGATTTCAAGATGAATTCGATGTTGTATTAAATATGGCAGATGGTGCTATTGGATACTTAGAAGATGAAATTGAAAATGAGAAAATATTTAAAGTAGTATCGGATGCATTAAAGTCTGGCGGTAAACATGTAATGGATCATTCTGTGTGTCCATCAAATCGGGGGAACTTCACAGTCCCTATCTAACAATAAATGAATTGGCTTGCCCCAATTATGTATTTTAATAACTCAATTAATTTTCTCATATAAATATAAGTGAAATGTTAAAAGTGAGGTAAAAATCTATGAAACAATTCAATATCGAAGAGACCTTTAAATCAAAAGACACCTCCACAAGAGAAAAACAGCTGGAAGAAATATTAATTAATATAATAAAAAAGTCTAACAGTGAAATCCCTACTTTGTTATATAATTAACCCGGACAAAGTAGGTAGTTTTATCTTTGTGGAGGTATAACTACCGTATGGAAATAGTTGCGATTTATTGCAGATTGTCTGATGAAGACAGAAATAAGCTGCACAAAACAGTTGACAGTGAAAGTATACAGAACCAGAAGACATTACTGATCAACTATGCCAACAAACAGAACTGGGCAATTTACAACATTTATTCAGATGATGACTTTAGCGGACTTGATTCTGACAGACCTGAATTTAACAAGATGTTGAATGATGCAAAAGAAAAAAAATTCAATATCATCTTGTGTAAATCTCAATCAAGATTTACACGTGATATGGAAATGGTTGAAAGGTACATACATGGTAAATTTCTCGACTGGGGAATAAGGTTTGTATCTGTCACAGATAATGCAGATAGCAGTAACCTGGGAAATAAGAAAGCAAGACAGATAAATGGACTTGTAAATGAGTGGTATTCTGAAGATATATCAAACAATATTAAAGCAGTCTTCGACATTAAACAGAGAAAAGGTGATTTTATCGGGTCTTTTGCAGCATATGGCTACTTGAAGGATTCGAACAATAAAAATAAGCTGATAGTAGATGAAGAAGCTGCTGGAGTTATAAATAAAATATTTTCTTTGTATATGGAAGGCAACGGGACTCAACATATAGCACATATACTAAATGAAATGAGAATTCCCAATCCTACAAAATATAAAGAGTTAAAAGGACTTAAGTATGTAAATTCGTCAAAAAAGGATGACTATGGATTATGGAATAAAACCACTGTTAAACGTATTTTGAAGAATGAATTGTATATCGGAAACATGGTTCAGGGTAAACGAAAGAAAATCAACTATAAGTCTAAGAAACTCCTTAGCCTGACCGAAGACAGCTGGATTATAGTGGAAAATACTCATGAAGCAATAATCGACAAAAATACGTTTTATCAGGTCCAAAGCCGATTTAAAAGTAACGTCAGGTCTACAAAAACAGGTCAGGTACACATTCTGGCAGCAAAAGTTAAATGCTTGAAATGCGGAAGTATTATGCAGAAAGTATCGAGCGGAAAATATCAATATCTCAGGTGTAAGCTGCATTCCATTAACAAAAGCATGTGCACCAGGAACTGTGTTGACCTGAATAATTTAGTTAATGCTATATCTGATAAAATGAAGGAACATCTGAACAAATATATTAATATTGACAAGGCAGCATTAAAACTGCAACACGTCAAAGAAACGAAAAACAAGCAACAGATCAGCCTCAGGGAACTTGAAAAAATAACAAATGATATTGAAATAAAGAATAACATAATAAAGAACTTGTATGTTGATAAATTACAGGGTATAATTACAAACGATCAATTTCTTGAGCTTAATACAATTTTTTTAAATGAACGTAGTAAACTTATAGAGCGTCAAACGATACTAAAAAAAGAGATAGAACTACTGGATATAAAAAGTAACAACCTCGGGGCCAATCTCGAGCTCATTAGAAAGCATATGAGTTTTAAAGAATTAAACCACACAATTGTAAATGAAATGATTGACTATATAGAGGTCGGAAATAATATTATAAAAATTCACTGGTTATTTTAAAAATCAATTAAAATTTGTGTTTGTGATACCACAACATGTGGTGCGGTTCCATCTAAAAGTGCTACTTTTATTGCTGGAATTACTATGCCATCCAGGCTGTTATTATCACTCGAACAGTGCATAAACTCTACATCGTATCCCCTATCCAGCATTTCTTCGCCCGTCTTTTTC
>JAAZCB010000207.1 GCA_012513545.1 Clostridiaceae bacterium | reverse complement strand
ACCCAAGTGGGATCTTTGGTGAAATCTCTTGTATATGTATCTACAGTACGTCCCGAAGGGTTAACAGTTCCGTTAAGAACACGGCCGAGTGCCATAATACCTGTTTGACCGGGTCCGCCAATCCAGACTGCGCCTTTGATTTTTGCGTTGTAATCTTCATTCTCGGGGTCGTCAAGGAAACCAAGTTCCATTTGCTGACTGGCGTTAATAATTATTATTACTTTACTGAATGCGGGATTTGCGCATATTTCCGCAAGCAAATCCGACTCGTTTTGGTCAAGTTCAAGATAATGAGAATTAGGTTTTGCGCCCTCAACAGGAGTTGTGTCCGTTTGACTTTTTTGCATAGTTATGGGCAGATCATAGCCCTCTCCGCCTATACGTGTTATAACAAACAAGTAACAATTAATCCTTCTATGGCATATGCCATAGAAAAACCGACCGACTTATTCTGTTTCAAAAAACTTATGGAGGCATTAAAATTGAAAATTAACAAATCAAGGATAGCTAACGAAATGCAAATAGACAGGCGTACTGTTGGCAAATATCTTGACGGCTATGAAAAGCCGGAGAAAAGAAAGAAAAAATCTTATCTTGACAGCTATAGACCGATAATAGAAGATTTACTTTTCGGCAATAATATACAGCTGTTTTATTACAGACGGATATTGCATCAGTTTTTAAAAGACAATTACGGATTAGACTGTCCCGAAACTACTTTCAGAGACTATATCCGTAAGAATAATGATTTTAACAACTATTTCAAATATGGTAAGTTTCCCAGAAATACTGATAAATCCCCAGTAATGCGTTATGAGACAGCTCCCGGAGAGCAAGCTCAATTAGACTGGAAGGAATCACTTAATTTTACTTTAAAAGACGGTGAAGTAATTCTGATTAATATTTTTTCATTACTTTTATCAAATTCAAGGTTTAGGATATACAAACTTTCATTAAGTAAATGCCAGGATGTACTCTTTTCTATGCTGACAGAAAGCTTTGAATGCTTAAGAGGCGTTCCTGAAACTATTCTGGTTGATAATATGAAAACTATTATGGATGAAGCAAGAACAAAATATTTTAAAGGTAAAATTAATGTTAAGTTTCAAGAGTTTGCAAAAGATTTTGGCTTTAAAGTCATACCTTGTATAGCTGGAAAACCTCAAACCAAGGGAAAGATTGAATCGCCTATGAAAATTTTAGATGAGATACGGGCATATAACGGTTTGCTCGATTATGTCGAGCTGAATGAATTGGTAAACAAGATTAACAACAGGGTAAACGCTTCAGTATGTCAGGGTAGTGGCAAAATCCCAGTACTTGCTTTTAATAAAGAAAAAGATTCCTTGCTGCCCCTCCCGCAAGAGAAAGTAAGGAATCAATACAAAATAATTTCTCACAAGGTAAAGGTTAATACCGCAAGTATGATTAACTATAAGCAAAACCAATATTCCGTACCACCGGAATATATAGGTTTAGAACTTGTTTACCAAGTATATGAGAATTGTCTATACATATATAATAACACAAAACTTATTGCAACTCATACTGTTTCTGATAAAAAATTAAACTATGCAGAAAATCATTATACGGCTATTGTTCAAACTAAATTCAATAAAGATAAATCGGTCATTGAAACTATTGCAAAAAACAATCTTAAAATTATAGGAGAGTACTACAATGACTAATGTGTATAACAAAATAATAGAAAATCTTACGTTTCTGCATTCTAGGGAAACACTTGATGTAATTGACCAGACCATCGACTATGTAAATTTAAATAAATTGTCTTTTTTAGATGGGTTACTAAAGCTTACAGAAGCTCAGGTTGAAAAGAAAAACATCAATTTAATTAATCATGCCGTTAAAATGGCGGGATTCCCTAAAATTAAAGATTTAAAGGATTTTGATTTTGATTTTCAGCCGTCAATAAATAAGAACGATATAATGGATTATGCTTCACTACGGTTTATTTCAAAAAGCGAAAACCTAATATTTTATGGAAACAGCGGTGTGGGAAAAACTCATTTGGCAATTTCAATAGGAGTTATTGCTGCCAAATCTCGTATATCTACATACTTTATCAAATGCGCTGATTTAATCAACAGCTTGCATAATGCTAAATTGCAAAACAGATTGGAAGACAAATTAAAAAAACTTGCAAGCTATAAACTATTGATAATTGATGAGCTTGGTTATTTGCCCATAAACAAAGAGGATGCAAACCTCTTTTTTCAATTAATCGATAAACGGTATGAAAAATTCAGCACTGTACTTACCACAAACATTAATTTCAGTAATTGGGATGAAATATTTACTGATACTATGATTGCCAACGCTATATTGGACAGGCTTCTTCATCATGCACATGTTATAACCATTAAAGGTAAATCTTTCAGATTACAACATCTGCAATCTGATAATAATCGTACCTAAATTTGTACATTCTTATTCCGTAATATTTGTACATTTTTAATTGACGTTTATATCGGGGTTTTTTTAATATTCAAGAGTTTTTCCGTTGTTAAATTATTTGTTTTGTTTTAACATATCGCGGCTTAATAAGTTGTTTTTTTTTGTAAAAGATTGTACAATTTAGTCATATTAATTTTTTTTGAGGTTATTATTTTGCTTATAAAAAACCAAGAGGCAACCTTACTTATTGACAATACCGGAATAAACGGCGAAGGAATAGGCAGATTTGAAGACATAACCGTATTTGTTCCTTATGCCCTTACCGGGGAAAAAGTCAGGGCAAAGATACTGCTTGTTAAAAAAAATTACGCCGTCGCCAAACTTATAGAGGTGCTTACTCCCGCGGAAGAGCGCGACCGCCCCAAATGCCCTGTTTT
>JAAZCB010000206.1 GCA_012513545.1 Clostridiaceae bacterium | reverse complement strand
TTAAGGTTCTTGTTAAGGACATTTATAATCCCAGGGAGTTTGTTTATATTTGTAACTGTGCCATGTTGTTCGATAAAAGCTTTAATAAAGGCAGTCTGGTTTTTCTTTCTCTCAAAATCACCGTATTTAAGCAGTTTTCCTTCTTCGTCGTATCCCTGCCTGAACCGAACAAAGCCCTCAGCTTCTTTACCATTCAGATGCTTATAGCCCTTTTCAAGGTGTATGGAAAGATCCTGGAAAGGATCATCGTAATCCATTTTATAAGGGACGTTTATACTGACTCCACCGAACAGGTCAACCATCTGAACAAGGCCTTCGGTATTAACTCTCATATAATCACTGACTTCAATATCGAATTTTTCTTTTATAACATCTGCAAGAAAGCTCATTGAGTTTGTACCGAATTTTCCTTCATACTTCATATAAGCACCAATTGTATGGGCACTATTTATTTTATAGTATTCATTAGTATTAACATAGCCTTTAAACTCGGACGCCTTTTTATCTATATAGTGCCTTACTTTAAGATTATAGTTTACATATAAATCCCTTGGTATCATGATTATTTTTACTTTTTTATTGGGCTTGTCTATACTCATAATTCCAATAGTGTCATAAAGTCCGCTTACTTTATCGGTTCCAACAAAAAGTATATTTTTACTTCCTTCAGTAACCAGCTGTTTTGCGTATTTGTTTCCCTGAGTAAGTCCGGGAATGGAATCATAATCTATAACCACTTCCTTTTCTTCA
Source organism: Clostridiaceae bacterium (assembly GCA_012513545.1). The sequence goes on along the minus strand of JAAZCB010000206.1, from coordinate 1,661 downwards.
TCCATTTCGGTATCCGGGTTATAAACATTACTAGGAATGTCTGGGAGGAGAGGTGTTTCAATAGGTATATCCACGTCAGTTTCAACAGGCGACGGCCTGAAAAAATTGAATTTTCCAATTATAAAAATTATTATTGTAATAACTATAAAAACGCATATCCAAATAATTAAAGACTTTTTTAAGTTATTTTTACTTGCTTTCATTAGTATAAAACCCCTTAAATTCAAATTAACTTATTACTTATTTAACTCAACTTTATCAAAGTATATATGGACTCTTTGTGGCAAGCTTAGCGTTGCACATCGCGGTCATGAAGTAAACGTCTGACCTTGAATTGTAATAGGCAGAGCCTCATAATCCTGTAAGCGGGGAAGTTGAGTATTTAAAATTAAACCAGTCTATTTTATTTTAACACATAGTAAACCATAATCGTTAAAAAAAACAAATATTTAAGAAATTCTTAAATAAGTCGTAATAAGTAATAATAAGTCATAATATTATGTAAATTATATCTATAGAAAGCTACGCAGGGGTATATTACCAAATTCAGAAGAAGAGTCTTTGAAGATTTTCATAATTTTCATGTGTCAGAAGTGCATCTTTTTCTGTATTTTTTAACTTGACAATATATGTCCATCTGCCATAAGGATAGATTTTCTGGATCATTGAAAGATTTATAATATAAGACTTGTGACTTCTTATAAAGACAGCTCTGTCAAGACGCTCTTCAAGTTCAGTCAAGCCTTCAGAGGTTATATGTCTCTCATCATGCGTATAGATTGCTGTACTTCGGTCTTCTCTCTGGATAAGGATTATGTCGTTCATGTCTATAAAGCTTATACCTTCTTTGTTCCTGATTACAAGCTTGTCGAGAGCTTTTGTGATAGAGAAGGTTCTGTCGGACTGGGGTTTGTTTTCTTTTCCTGTAAGGTCTTTTATACGGTTTAATGTGTTGTGTATACGTTCTATTTTAAAGGGTTTCACAATATAGTCAAAAGCGTAAACTTCAAAAGCATCAGGCATATATTCCTGATGAGCAGTAGCAAAAATAATCATGGTTTTTGGGTTAATATCCATAATTCTCTTTGCACATTCAATGCCGTCAAGCTTTGGCATTTCAACGTCCATAAATATTACATCAGGCCTTAATGAATCAGCAAGGCAGAAGGCGGTTTCACCGTCTTCTGCTTCACCCTTAAGATCAAAGCCATTAACTTTTGATATGGCTTTTTTTAATACAGTTCTCATTCCGGCGTCATCATCAGCTATTAGTACTTTGTAGATCAAAACTACCACCGGCCTCTTCTAAGTGATCTGGGTTTACTAAGTATTTCGGAAAATAGTATTCCCTGTAAGATGTCCTCGTGAGTTATATTTTTAAAGTCAATGAAATTATAACTATTATCTGTCCTGGATTTTGTGTTATTATCTGTTTCATTTAACTTTCCTGATGTATCTTTGGTAGATTCAGGATTAATAGGTTTGTTTTGAATACCTTTTTTCTTAATGATTTTCTTTTGCATTTTACTTTGTAAATAATCGTTTTCTTCGCTCTGAGTAGCTTCAGTTTGAACACCTTCAGACAAAACTTCAATAGACGGAATACCTTCAGTTTGCATACCTTCAGTAGACATGCCTTCAGTCTGAATACCCTCAGCTTG
>JAAZCB010000205.1 GCA_012513545.1 Clostridiaceae bacterium | reverse complement strand
CATTGATATCGAAGAAAACTTCTTGGCCTTAATGAACGCTGTAAATGCCCTGGCTGAGAAATATGACATGCCGGTCATTTATTCCACCCATCCTCGGAGTGCCAACTTCATAGAAAAGAGAGGATTTAAGTTCCACCCGAATGTAAGGAATTTAAAACCTTTTGGCTTTTCGGATTATAATCATCTGCAGCTCAATGCCATTTGTGTGGTATCTGACAGCGGCACGCTGCCGGAAGAAGCATCCTATTTCAAATTCCCTGCGGTATGCATCAGGACCAGCACGGAGAGGCCGGAAGCAATCGATAAAGGCAATTTCATCATCGGCAGCATTACCGAACATCAGGTGCTGCAGGCAGTGGAGTTGGCAGTTTCTATGAATAAGAACGGGCATTTGGGTGTTGCGGTACCAGATTATGTGGATGAGAATGTGAGCACCAAGGTTATTAAGATCATCCAGAGTTATACGGGGATCGTTAATAAGATGGTGTGGAGGAAGTAACTAGGTAAGCAGGGAGGGGGATATTTAACTGCAACAGTTTAATTATGATATAAATTAGGGGGGATAATTTTGCGCTTACAACCCATTATAAAGGCCAAGCTTGAAAAGTTTCGAGAGGAACATGAATTAAATAATATTAGCGATGGAATGGCTTTCGAAATGTTCGCGAATAAGATGATATTATGCAATCATCAGCCAGATGCATTTAATGTTGAGAATGGTCTGTTTGATGCTGTTTGTGTTGGCGGTAGCAATGATATGGGGATTGACGGTTTATGTATAAAGCTAAATGGTATACTTGTTTCCTCGCTTCAAGATGCACAAGATATATTTGAACTCCATAAAAAAGCTGAGATTGAGTTTATATTTATCCAATCAAAATACAAAGAAGGGTTTGATTCGGGAGACTACAGTAAGTTTATCAATGGAGTAGAGGATTTTCTAAAAGAAGATCATTTTCAACCGCATAATGAAAAAATTGACAATCAGTTAAAAATCAAGGAATACCTATTTAGTAATAGTGTGATGACTCGTTGGACAACTAACCCTATAGTAAGATTATATTATGTAGTTATGGGTGAATGGAACGAATCTCAACATATTATAGCGATTACACGACAGTTTGAACAACATATTAAAGCGTTAAATACTTATAATGAAATCTTAGTAAAATATGTTGATGTTAGCTCGTTTAAACGAATTTGTGATGATAACGAAAACCTTTTTTCAACCGCTTTAAATATTATTGATTTATTCTCTCTTACACCAGTTGAAAAAGTAGATAATTCGATGGTTGCACTAGTAAGTGCATGTGAACTACTAAGTTTAATTAAAACTGAAGATGGTTTGCTGCGTAAAACTCTTTTTGAAGATAATGTTAGAGATTTCCAAGGGGACACAACAATAAATAATGAAATTCTCTCCACAATTACAAATGATCCGGAAAGCTTTGTTTTGCTAAATAACGGGATTACAATTGTATGTCAAGAAGTTCTTCCCGGAAATAGGAAAATTACTATTAAAAACCCGCAAATAGTAAATGGGTGCCAAACTTGTAGTGTCATTTTCCTTGCTGATCAAAAAAGTTATGACTTATCTAGTGTTGTAATGACAGCTAAGATTATTGCAACAAAAAGTGATAATATTACAAATGATATTGTGAAGGGGACAAATAGACAAAATATAGTATATGATGAAGCATTCGAAATTACGCGTGAGTTTCATAAAGAACTCGAACAGTTCTTTATGGCAATGTCCAACTCAAATACAAAATTATTTTATGAAAGGCGTTCAAGGCAATACTCAGATAACCCAACTATTACTTCTTTTCAAAAGGTGAATTTCAGAGTGTTGATTCAAAGCTTCGTAAGCATATTTCTAAACGAACCCCATCAAGGTCATCGCCACCCCTTTAAATTATTACAGGATTTCAAGAATAAAATTTTTATTGATACACAATCTCAATATCCCTATTTTGTGTCATGTAAACTGCATCAGTTATTTGAAATATATGTAAAAGACCACCGAATTCCAAGGCATTTACGTACTTACAAGATGCATATTATGTGGCTGTTTAAATATATTGCTGCAGGTGATTCGCCAAATATTAATAACGGAAAAGCAATAAATGAGTATTGTAAAACTATTATGGCTATCCTGGAAAATGAGCAAAAAGTCAATATTATTATTAATAATGCGATTTCTTTACTTGAGAAAATAATAAATGAATGGACTACTGAAAAAGGTGAAAGTTTTAAACATGGTATTAAAGATTCTGCCGAGTTTACAAAATACATGAAAAATTATTTAGCTCCTAAGGAAGAAGATTCAAAAGAGAGCACCCTTGAATGTCGTGGAAGAGTCCTTAAAGTTGGTCTAGATAAGCATAATCGTTTTTTTGGATTTATTTCAAAATATCCTGATAATATATTCTTTCATCAGAATGATAACCCTGGGCTTGACTACAAAAATCTTATTAATATGGATGTACTTTATAACCCAATAATTGATAGTGTTACTGGTAATGAAAAAGCCATAAGAATTAGCCTTGCCCAATCTATGAGTTAATAAGCCTCATAGGGCATGTCTTAATACTTTAGTCACTGCAATGTTAAAATATTATGGTGAGTATTGATATATGATACCAAAGGAAATGGACAAGATTTTAAATAAATACTGGGATAGACAATAGCTTCGCACTTTGTAATTTAAAAAACAAATAGGATGCTGAATACCTGATCATGTGTATGAGAATGTGAGCACCAAGGTTATTAAGATCATCCAGAGTTATACGGGGATCGTTAATAAGATGGTGTGGAGGAAGTAGCTAGGTAACGGGCGGCTAATAGCCGCTCCTACCCAGTAATCATATACAAAGAAGATAAGGAGAGGAGTCATACAATTGAGTTTTGTCAGTCTTTATAATGACATTGTTAATAGGAAAGAAAAAATCAGCCTGATCGGTCTGGGTTATGTGGGGATGCCGATTGCAGTTTCCTTTTCCCGGAAGGCTGAGGTGATCGGCTTTGATGTGAATGAGGACAAGATCGTGTTATATAAGCAGGGAATCGATCCTACCAAGGAAGTAGGGGATGAGGCGATCGCTGCCTGTACGGTGGATTTTACGGCTGATGAAACCAGCCTGCGGGAAGCGAAGTTTCACATCGTGGCAGTCCCTACTCCGGTCAATGCAGACAATACTCCTGACCTGTCGCCGGTGATCGGTGCCAGTCATACATTAGGGAGAAATCTCACTGAAGGATCGATCGTGGTCT
>JAAZCB010000204.1 GCA_012513545.1 Clostridiaceae bacterium | reverse complement strand
TTATATTCTCTGCTGTTATTGCTTTTTCCATCTGATGTAATGTATTGTATTCATACCTGAATTCATTGCCTTTGGGGCTGACCGTTTTTATCAAATCGTTGGTTGAATTATATTCAAACTTTGAGTTTTGTTCTGCCAGATCAACTGTTGATACTACATTACCTTCATCATCATACTGGTAGCTTACTCCAAATTCCTCCTTACATAATTGGATTCCATCAAAATAAGCTTCATTTGCATCTTTGTATGTTATTCTCAAAGTAATGTTTGAAGAATCCAAACCTGCAACAATCCTGTCTGAAACATATTGCCAGCCTGTAAAACAGGTATTGGTCTTAAGTGCCCCTAAGGAAGAATATCTATTATCAAAAAATATCGCAATCTCTGCTCCTTTCAAGGCTGAATCCTGTTTTATCCAGGCTCCGAAAGTAAATACATCCCCCTTTTTTATGGACGTATTAATCTTCTGCTCCAGATATTTTTCATCTTTTGGATATCCCTTTATCTTAAAGCACTTACTGTTTATATTTCCAGGACGAAGTTCTCCTGCAGTATTTACAAGTTTGTCATTACTGTCACAGTTTGCAGTTGTCCAGAAATCAGGAATACTCGTACCATAAATCATGTCGGAGTTTTCAAGTATATTGTACCTGTTTGCAACAAGACCACTTTCAAGCTGCATACAATCAAAATATGCAGTGCCGGTTTCTCCAGCTATTGCCAATCGTATAAGAACAGAATTTGATGATGAATCAGAAGGTACTGTAAAGCTCACTTCATGTCTTTGCCAGTCATTAGTTCCATTTACAAACTTCGAACAGACACTCTGCCAGACATCTGCATTGTTTTTATAGTATGCTATCAATGCTGCTCCATTTTTATTTATACTGCTTATACCGTTAGTTTTTATATACGCAGAAAATGTATATGTTTTTCCCTTTTCCAGATCAATTGCCTGCTGTGCATATTTTGCATTGGTTGTATTGGTTTTAATAATTTTTATTGATCTCTTTCCAAGGTATTTTTGCGTGCTATCATATGACATGCTTCCTGTAGAACCTGTGTCTCCGCTGTCTACCCAAGCTGAGTCAGCTTCAGCATTATGGTTCTTTACATAATTGACAATTGATTTTTGAAGCTTGGACTGTAATGAAAGCTTGTTATTCAGGTTTGATTCGCGCAAATACTTATAATACTGAGCATTTCCTTCATGGTCAGTTACACATATAGTGTTTCCCCAGTCATTGAATTGATATGTATACTTTCTACCTTTTACATCAGTAAACTCGGTATGCTTACTTCCATACACGATGGATAGTTCATTTCCCAAAGTGCCGTCTGAATTGGATTCCTTTATTTTATTAACCCTTTTCGGATTTGAATTATTATATAAATATGTTACTTTGTAGCCTGAACAATCAGTAACAGTTTCCAATAATCCATCTGAATTGTATGAATACTTAGAAGCCTTACCATCAGGATAATCAATTTGAGTAAGTTTACTGTTTGTATATCTGAAATATGTTATTCTGCCCGCAGGGTCAACAATATTGTCAAGTTGTGAATTTGCATAATTTATTTTTGTAATTCTACCTGCGCCATCAGTGACAGAGGCTATTCTGCTGCCTCCATCATATTGTACACGTACAATACCTTCTACCGGGTTTGTTATGCTGGTTAAATCCCCGTCGTCATTGAAATACAAAGTATTATCTTTTTTATCTTTTATCCTGAAAGATCCATCTGATAATTTGCTTAAATAAAGATTCAAGCCCGATTGATCCTTGCCTGTCCCTTTAAAATAATGTTTGGTTCCATCCTCATCAGTGTATATATAATAAAGCTCATTTTCTATTGTTTCTTTCTCAATTGTCTGCTTGAGACTTAATCTCCAGCGCTTGTTATTATAGACATGGTTAAGAATTAAATTGGATTTATAGCCTGTTGTTGTAACATCGTTATGAATAAATACCAGATTTCCTGATGAATTATTTACATACCCTGTTCCTGCCCTTCCCAGACTCTGTGAATGATAGGTCCAATAATCTTCCAGTCCCGAGTTGTTGACATAATATAAAATTACCTGTGGATCGTACTTGTAAAAATTAGTGCTGCGAAAAGATGTACTTACACCGGAGCTATAACCTTGAGGAGCTATGTTTTCATTCTTTCTCAGGTATTTTAGCATAAGTCCGTAATTATTACCATTTTTGTACCAGTCATTAACCATATCAAGTATATTCCACATTTCTGAGGCATA
>JAAZCB010000203.1 GCA_012513545.1 Clostridiaceae bacterium | reverse complement strand
TGGATACTTTAGCGTTTGGAGTATTAAATGAACCTTCAGCTCCATTTATAGCTGCTACAATATTAGCCTGGGCAGTATCTATATCAGTACCAATAGATATTTCACCATCTGCATTAGCGGTTCCATCGGGAACAAATATATATTCTTTTCCGCCGATAGTCATGGTGTCACCGGCTATTGGTTGTATATCGACTTTTAGTGTTCCGGCGGACTGAGTTGTATACTTAAATATATCAACTGGGAAATATAAGGGGCTGGATGTTTCACCGTTAGCATTTGCTACAAATTCGTAAATATCATCGCCAATTACAACTGTTTCGCCATCAGCTACCGGACCACTAATTGTTAAAGTTGTATTTGCGGCTGCAGCGTTGACTGGTGTCCCAGGAGTTATACCTTTAGGAGCTGTGGCATTTAAAAGTGCTATTATTTCATTGAGTTTTGTTCCAAGTTTAGCTTCTTGTGTTGGGTTTGATATGTTATTAATTTCGTGTTCTTGCCTTTTTGAAAATTTGTTCATTTATTTTTCCTCCTTTATTTTGTTCATGATTGAGTTATATAAGTTATTCATCATACTCAAAGTATTGATGACACTCATTTTTTCATCTGGCGGTGTGTTTTTCCATTTTTCAGGCTGATTTATTATTCCTTTTTTTATACACTCGTCAATAACATTTTTTTCCCATTGTTGTAGTTCTCTCATTTTGATTCCTTCTTTCTTTGGATATTCAACATTATAAAACTCACATATAACTTTTGCCTGAGCTTTTGCAATAGCGGTTCTTATATCAGGATTTTTTAATTTCGCTTCATCATCTTTATGATCATGAAATCCATTTTCAATCAAAAATATATGTGGAACACCGCCATCTTGAGCAGCATCTATAACTCCAAGATAATCTTCTCCAGGATAATTCTTTGATTCCCATGTTCTTCCGCCATTATTTTTTGTTCCCATTGATTCGGATACAGCTTTTGCAAAAATATTTGCCAAAGTTTTATCCCCAGGTAAATCCACAGAATAAAATACATCAGAACCTGTTTTTGTGGTATTTACGGACCATCCAGTTGCATTACTATGTTCTGATATAAACATGTCGGCCTTCCATTCGGCAGCCATTTCGCCACGTCTACGAACTCCAACACTCATGTCTTTATCTCTTGTTAATAATACTTCAAAAGCTCCAGTTGAAATTAGTTCAATCCTTAGTTTTAAAACCAAATCGAGCATACCGTCAGCTTCGATGTAGCCAGTTGGACCTTTGTTTGACCTGTCATTTCCTCCGTGACCAGGATCAAGACATATTTTGATCATAAATACACCTCCCAGTAATCTCGATCGCACTTCCATTCATAATTTTGGCCTCCAAGACGGAAACCAAATATAAATACATTTTCTGATAACCACTCTAATATGATACCATGATATATCATATTATCATGCTTGATCGTCACCATCTTCGTCATCTCCATCAATTTTTTGTCCAAGAACTTTAAGCCAATTCTTAACAACTTTCGGTAATGCTCCTCCAGCTTTGCCATAATTCTCGATAATTGAAGTTATTTCTTTAACACAAAAAGCACCGACTATCATACTTCCTATTGGCACATCAAATCCATTAAGTGAGGCGACACGCTGTATTGTTAATATTGATACCATGACAATGATGTCTAATACCTTTCTGAAAAGTCCAAATTTCATTTCTTTACTGGAAAAATTCTGCTTTATACATGCTCCAATAATTCCAGATAAAATATCAAATATCATCAATAGCAACCATAAATATAATAACTGCCATGGAAGTCCAAGAGCCCAAGATCCTATACCGCATAAAGCTCCAAATAAAACACTAAATAGATTTTCGTTTGTCATTTTGAATTACCTCACTTTCACATACAGAACGACTTATCAACTATATTTAAAAACTTATTGAATATTTACCAAACATGTGATATACTGTAATACGAAAGGATGGATAAATATTATGTCTGACACATCTTCAATTAGTATTATAATGATAATAATAGATCTAGTTACATTCATATCAATTTTAGCTATAGATATATTTTTTGATTTGTCTTTGTTTTCTTTTGTTATCATTTTATTACTCATCACGGTTATAATAAATATATTTATTATAATAAAAAATCATAAACAAGAGGAGGAATAACATGTTAGAAGTATTAACCGAAAGAGAATCTATGAAAATTGAAGGGGGTTTATATGTACCATACTTTCCGTATGGTTCGAACGCAGTAACAGTTACAAAACCAAAGACTATACCAAAACTACCGTCTGCATGGTCATTAGGTTTTAAACTAGGTGCTGAATTAGCTGGTGGTTTGGTTGTTGATGTATATGCTCCTGGATTAGATGAATAAGTTTGTTGAGGGAGTAATACTCCCTCTTTTTTAATATAACAGCTCAAAATTATAAGTAAATACTATATGTTTGGTCGGTGGAACAATTATAGGCTCTGCTAATAAATCGCGAACGACTAATAGAGTTCCCGTACCATTTCCAGTAACCGTTATTTGAATTCCAGCTTCTGTTACTGTTATATCTGATCCGCTTGTATTTACATAATTAGAGGTTATTGAATTTATCAGTTTATTATTAATATCATCGAAATCAAATTCAATTAGTGAACCATTGTTTACAAAATCTGATGGTATAAGTATGTTATAAATATCTAAAGATTCAGGCGATGTATTACTTCCTAGACGTATTGTTGGCTTTACTGTTTTATTATAACCAACAGTAGGATAACTGGCATTAAGCATCTTACCATCTTGTTTTTTAAACGATATAAGACCATTTTGAAATGGTGGAGTCGAATCAGTCGGAACAGCCGACTCAGGTAAATACATTGAATTGAGAGCCATCAAATTCAACCCGTTTCTTATATAACTATTACATTTTGATTCGACCCGTTCATCGATTTTTCCGTTATTGTCTATTATTTCTGCTCTCCACCAAACTACTGGAGGACATGGAAGATGATTATTTAGACAATCTTTTTGAATTTTTCGAGCCTCGTCTAGCTGATCCATCCTATGTTTTGTTATTTTCATATTGTCTCCTTTCTATTCTATATAATAACTATAATTCATATTCAATCTGTCTAAAGGATTATGTTTAGGAAGAATTGAATTAAAAGATTTATTGATTAATATTGTTGGATTATTTAAAAGCCCATCATTACCAGTAACTTCAATTCTATTTATATTTGATAGTGTCACCCATTCTGTTCCGTTCCATCGTTTCAATACTTCTCCCATATAACACCTCTATTCTTCTACAATGCATAGATCATTTAATTGAGGATTAGCTGGTGGTAAACCATCTGGCGACACATAAATATTACGTAAACCAGCTACTCCAGTATTTCCGATCTGTTCTATACCGTTATCCCCCAATCTTAACTGAAGAACATTGCCTCCAGATTGAACATATTTTAAAAGCAAACCGTTAGAATCTTTCATGATAAATGCTTTTCCCTCGTTCGGATCTGCATAGCCAAATCCAGTACCGAGTACCATCTTTACCGCTTTATTTCCCGAGTCTTCGAAAGTTACTTCGAATTTTGTAGTCTCGATATATTCGTAAGTTAATACTTGGTAAGCTGTTACTTCTTTTGTCATGCCCGTGTGGGTTTCGTCAATCCAGTACAGAAGATTATTATCAGTATCCGTCAATTGCTCCGTCGTATTTCCATCTGTTGTTGCAGTTATCCACTTCATGTATTTCTCATAAATGCGAACATAATTAACGTCTGATTTATCTGCATTTAAGTAGTTAACAATCTTTTTCCAACTTGTATTTAATTCGCTTACACTAAGATTGGCTATTCTACCATACTCAGCATACAAGTTCTGAGTTATAAAAGTATTATTTACTATTATGTCGATATCAGCTTGTATGGCCTCTATAACACTAGCTGATAATTTTCCATCAAATATCAGAGTCGTCTCATCTTTTTCTGTATCATATCCATAATATAAACGGTTTTTATAATTACCTAGACCATCTCCGGATTGGAAAGCCATTTCATTACTCTTTATAACGGACTTAGATAATTTATCTAGACTCTCTATGTTAATATCGCCCTCATATGTTCCCGATTTTGCTGTCATATTTCCTTCCTCGTCAACAGTAAATGTTCCGTCTCCGAGATCTATCGTTCCACCAGTTATATGACCGGCGATAACAGCATTACCAGTTAAAAATAATCTAGCTTTTCCATTGTTTATTTGTGCATAAAAAGCTGGAATATATTCGCCAAGTTCATTTTTTATTGCTATCTCAAATCCTTTAGTGGCATTCATTGTTGATTTTACTAATTCGTCGCTTCTAATAGCCTCGAATCCATTATCAGGACTAATTCTTATTCCGTTATATAATTTATTTTTTGCAACCGTTTCTCTTTCGATTTTTGTTATCTTATCAGTAAATAATTCTATTTTGTTAGCTATTTCCACTTTTGTATTTTTACGGAATAATGGATTGTAAATCATCGACACAATGCGATTTTCCACATTTAGACCAGTTTTTTCATCAATAATATAAACAGTATCTCCGAGTTCAATTACTTCTAAAGACTGATATCCTTTTTCAATATATTCTGTTGAATTTTTCAATTCGAGAATATCAACCTCATATGAAATTTTTAATTCGCCTTCTCTTTTGTCGTGAATCCTCCGGATACCTTTTAAATTTTTTCCATAACGGATTTCGAAACCATGATCTTGACCAATTAAATTATAAAGATTAATAGTAAATCCGTTCACTGAAAAATCAATCTCTAATTGCTGACTCTCGCATAAAGTTAATATTAACTGCGCAGCCGTCATTTCTTCTGCTACTGCAAATGTTATGATATCTGATTTATCAACTTGACCAACTGAAAAATTAGTATCGGATAATATATCAGCTAAAATTTCTGATGGTGTTCCATCAAATGTATAATATGGATATGTTTTTTGGACTAATCTATAAAAAACATGATTACATTGAACCTTATAATTAATTTTGTTGTCTTCATGTTCTTCTTTGAAATATAAAATATCATAAGATTGACCGTCAACAACAACACTATTATTTGTATCTATATACTCTGTTTTTAATTCCTGATGAGGGCACTCGAAATCTAAACAAAATTCGCCATTAATTTTTCTTGATACTTCTATTGAACGATCATCTATCAATAAATCAGCTAATTCTTCTCCAGTATTAGAAATAATAGTTATATAATTATCCATGTAATCACCTCCTAAAGAAAACAATCATCAAATATAAATGTGATAGTGACATTAGTTATTGTTCCTGTCACTTCAACAGTATTTAAACCGGGCTTTATTGATAAATATTTTCCAGAAAAATTAGAACGTTTATTAGTTTTTATTCCTTCAATTACGCTGTAAACTAATTTATTCATGCAGTCAATTATGATTTCTTCTGATTCGAGATTTGAATAAGTAAAATTATTGTTTAAATCGTCTGTTATTGTTAATGCACTAGCTGAGCCATTTATTTTTATTAATGGTAAAGCATTATATGTTCCTCCATTTTGAATTTCTAAAACTGTTGAAGAAACAATATCTTTGTATTCTTTAGCTGAATCCGTTGTATCGACAATAAAAGCGATCGGATGAACATAAAATTGTATATCGAACTGATCGTAATAAGGAAAAAAACTAGGATCAACAGAATCGTCGATCCTAGCTTTGTATTTTTTATCAGGTTCTTTATCCAATATTAAATCGCCAGATGGAGCACTTAACCATGCTGAGACTTCTCGAGAAAGATTTCGTCGAGTAGCAAAATCTAGATTAGGAGCATAAGCACATTCTATTACTATCTTTTTTTCTTCAAATCCGCCAGTTTCGTATACATAAACACCATCTCTTCCGGGTATATCTTCTTTTTCACGACGTGTTTTAGGTAATAACGGCAGTTCTTTTATTTTGCATACCATACCAAATTCATCACTGTGATGTCCATCATAACGAATACCCATCTTATTTCACGCTCCTCTGTCTTAATGTATCTAATTCTCTAGCAATTTCTCTAATATCGGATTCTTTTCTGACGTTCATTTCCTGTATTGTTATACTATTGTTGTTAATATTTGTTATCTTATTGTCTACTTCTTTTGCTATTTCAGAAGAACTCTTTTCTCCAATTGACGACGCTATCATAGAACCTAAACCTATTGCTGGTGAAGTTGATATGGTTCTATCAATATAGCCTAACATCCCGTCAAGGTCTGATTTCATTTGAGAAGAATCTAAAACTGGTTTTATTGTTAAGGTATTATCTGGATTATCTCCTATATCGTTTATTATACCTAAAGAAGATGATAATTTTTCTCTTAGAGCATCTGGAAAGACAGATAAAGATTTCTTAACAAAGTTGTCATAAATATTTGTGACTGTGGTTCCTAATTCCTCTTCCATTTTTCCTCTTAATTCTTTCATTAAATCGACTATTCCTTTATTCATCGTTTCAACTTGTTCAGTTGTCTGCACTTTTAATTCGTTTGTTTTTTCTTCCCATATAGTTTTAACCTTTTCGAGTTCAATGTCTGCATCATTTTGAAGTTCTTTAATTTTGTTTTGTGTTTCTTTTCTAAGATCTTCGAGTTCTAATGTTGCTTGAGCTTTTGCTTGTTTATTTTTCTTCTTCCATAAAGAAACATATGTTGTTAATTCACTGTCAGTTAATTTTGTCAATGCTTGAACTTGTTTTATAGCACTAGGTCCCATATCTTGAAGTTCGTTTAATAAATCACTATTAACTTTTCTTTTTTCAAGCTTCTGAAGTAGTTCTTGCCAGTATTCAAATTCATCAACTTGATCATTAAGATTTAGTAATAACTTCTTACCATCAACTGCTTCTTTTTCAGTAACTTCATCGAAAAGTCCATACGAATTATAAAGAGATTGTTTTCTAGAATTAAAAGCATTATCATATTCGTCACTCACATATCTAATATTGTTCATAAGTCTGTCATTAATTTCTTGAGTTTTATAATAATATTCTTCATCTATTTCAATCTGTTTTTCATTTAACTCTTTTTTAACTCTGTAGACTTCTCGATCAGCTTTCTTACGTTCTTCAGAACCTTCAAGATAAGATTTTTGGACTTTTTCCCATTCGACAAGTTCCTCCGCTAGATTAATTTTGTTATAATATTTTTTCTCTTCAATTAAATTTATAGCATTATCAAATGCTTCTTTATCCAACTCTTTTTGTTTCTCTGTGATCGCTTTCTTTAATCTGTATACTTCTCGATCAGCTTTCTTTCGTTCATCGGTTCCTTCATTGTATCGATTTTGTACTCTTTCCCATGATGCTAGTTCATCTTCAAGACTAAGCTCATTATAGTATTTACGCTCGTCGATCCATTTTTCAGAATTTTCAAAAGATTTTTTCTCTATTTCGTTTTTAACTCTGTATATTTCTCGATCAGCTTTCTTACGTTCTTCTGAACCTTCAAGATAAGATTTTTGGACTTTTTCCCATTCAACAAGTTCATCTTCAAGACTTAATCTATTATAATATTTTTCTTCTTCAATCCAATCAGAAGATTTCTGAAATGCTGCATCTAATGATGTTTTAGTTTTTTTAGCATTTCCATCTAAACCAGACAAACCGCTGTTCAAAGAATCTATTGATTTACCAGATTCTTCTGCTTTTTTAGAGAAATCCATTCCAAATATTGATTTTCCGACGGAACTCATTAAATTATTTGATTTTCCATAAACATCAGGTGCTTCTTGTCCAGTATATTTTTGATAATAATAAGCTCCAGCTGAAGCCCTACTTTTGTCTTCAACACCAAATAACGACTTTTTAACATCGGTAAGTTCTTTTGATTTGGATTTGAGACCATTAATAAATGAACTAACTACATTTGAACCAGTTGACTCTGCTTGATCACATGTTTCTTGTTCATTATCTTTTATTCCATCGCCCAAACCCATAACAACATATTGTCCTAATATCCACATTTCTCTTGACGGCGAATTAATATCAAACACTTTCGCCAAAGTATCTACCACATTTACACCAACGCTTGTTACTGCTGAAAGAAGAGCATTATTTTGAATAACATCGTTGATTCCTTTTATGAGTCCTTTTAATAGATTTTGACCAAACTCTGTCATTCTTTCTTTTAGATCATCAAATGCAACTTTGGCAGAATCCCACATATAAAATAGTGCGTCACCTAAGGCAAAACCAGCATCATAGCCAAAATTTGATATTGCATCAATGATCGGAGTTAATATAACGACTATCACATTCCATAATAACTGCAATATTGTTGGAACGTATTTTTCTAATTGTTTTAATGCTACCGTAACAACATATAAGATAGTATCAGTTAACGGTTCTGCTAGGTCTCGTATAACATTAAGAGCACTTAATAATATTTCTTCTAATGCACGCATTAAAGTTGATGATATTTTTGCCAGTCCGGTTGATAATGTAACAATAAAATTGATTAGACCGTTTGCTAAAGATGTTAGCACAACAGGAATTAAACCTGTGATTGTTGCTACAACACCAACTAAAGCTACTGCACCCGCTGCTCCTGATATAGCTAGAGTTGCTAAACCTGATGCTAGTAATAATACACCAGCTCCTACAGCTACACATCCTATTCCTAATAAAGCTATTGATGCAGTTAACGCTAAAATGATAGGAGTTAACGGAGCCAAAATTAAACCCGCCAGACCCAAAACAGTAAACGTACCGGCTATAGCCAATAGGCCCTTTCCTATTTCAGATAATGACATTGAACCGAGAGTTGCCAATAGTGGTGCTAATATAGCCAACGATCCAGCAATTATTAATAATGCTGCCGCGCCAGGTAAAGCGGATGACATGAAAGTCATAGCTACCGCTATTATAGTAAGGGAAGCGGCTAATGTAATTAAGCCTTTTGCTATTTCACCCCAAGACATGTCCCCAAAATTATTTAATGCGTTTGCTAAAATCAATAGCGAACTAGCTACAACAACTAGACCAGTTCCAGTTAATAATAAATCTTTAGGCATTAAACTCATAGCAATTGCAAGTATAGTTAAAGACCCCGCCATAGCAAGTAGACCTTTGCCTATTTCTTTCAAAGAAAGACTGCCCATATTACCAATTGCTTTTGATATAATTAACATTGAAGCACTTAAAATAGTCAAACCAACTGCTGTTGTTGTAATGTGTTTGGAGTTTCCAGTTAAATTGGTAAATAATGCAAGCTCGGTCAATATTATAGCAATAGCACCCAAACCCTTTATCAGCTCTTTCGGTGTCATTAAACTAAAGGTTTTAACAGCATTAGCTAATATTAATATTGCTCCTGATAATGCTATAAGTCCGACGCTCTTTAATGTTCCCATTTTATTTATTTCTGTGGCTTTCATGAATAAAGCTAATTCTGTTGCTAAAACACCAACGCCTATTAAACCTTTGCTCAAATCACCGACATCTAAATCACTCAGTTTTTTGACCGCTACAGCCAATATATTTATAGCTGTTGCAAATAATATCAAATTCAAAGAACCCTTCATTAATCTGTTAGATGATGCTGATAACAATTTAGATGATTCTGATAAGACTGCAATAAGAATAGTAACAGAAGTTAAACCTTTGATTACTTCATTCCAACTTAGTTTGGCCATGCTTTTCATTGCTACGGATAACACTAATATTGCTGAGGATAAAGTTATTATAGATATTCCTATTTTTGCCAGGCCCTTACCCTGAATATATTTTGTAAATAACGACATAGATAAAAATAACTCCGTAAACATTACTCCTATGGCTGTTAACGATGATGATAATTTCTCAGAATCTATTAGAGATAATATGATTAAAGAAGCCGTCAATGTAGCTATTGCTCCCGATATTGTCATTAGAGTTTTGGCTTTTAATGAATCTTGATACGCTTTTAATGAATCTCTTACACTGTCAAAAATATTGGTTATGCTACCAAGAAAACCACCAACATTGTCTGATATTCCAGTCAATGAACTGATAAATTTTTTAATTCCCAATAATATACCGGTGAACAACGTACCATTTATTATGTCAAATATAGATTGAAAATCTCCGGTATTTAGAGCGTTGATAATAATATCCGCTAATTGATTGAGCGCTTTGCTGATTATTTCGGCCGTTTTGAAAAATATTGGTGCTGTTTTCTTTAATATACTAGCAAGACTTGTAAAAACAATACCTAAAATTTCTCCTGTTTTTGTTAGTGGTTCAAATCTTATTTTGACACGTTCTGCAAATGAATCCATTCCGCTAGTATCTATTTGAGCGAATAATGCGAAAGAGTTAACTATTGTTTTCACAGAACTCTTTACACCGTCAGCTATTGGTTTTAAAACATCACCAATCTTTTTTATTGTTAAATTAAAAAGATCAGAAGATTTTATAGCATAATTTAATGCAACAAGAAAATCTCCAATATTTCCAGTAAATGATAGCAGCCCGTCACCAGCTGGAAGTAAATATTTTATAAAAGATATTAGACCTTTTATACTAGCAGACAGAGCTTGTCCAATAATATCGAGCACAGCAAATAATCCTCTAAAAGTTCTTTTAATATTTTCGGATGTTTCTGCACTTATTGTTAGCCTTTCAGTAAATTCATATAATTTTTTTGAAAGTTCTACTAGACGTTCTCCCGTCATTGGCGGAAATATTTCTGAAAAAGCATCTTGTATTGGTTGTAAAATTTGTCCTAAAAATAAAAATGCATTACCTATACTTTTTATTATATATTCACGCCCTCGATTTTCATTCCAAAATTGAAGCATTTCGTTTCTCGCATCAGCGGATGCTCCAACTATTTCGCCAAAACCGTCATTTAAAGCTGTAAATAATGCTGCAGCTTGATCTTTATCGCCCAAGATTTTTTCCCATGTTGTTGCCCAACCAGATTGAACTGATTCTTTCATTGTGTCAATAAGCTGTGTTAGTGTTTTTACTTCAGTTGCAGCTTTTAAAAGAGATTTATCTTCTGCGAAATCCTGTAATGTTTTTATTAATACGTCAGAAGTTATCCATCCACTATTTAATGACTCTCTAAACGGAACTGATTCATTAACTACTATACCCATTGCTTTTGCTGTTTTTTTTAAAGCATTTTGAAAAAGTTCTCCTCCCATACCAGCATTAACTACTGAATTCCAATCCATTAACTTTACAGAACCAGCAGCAAGAGCCTGTGATAATTGATACATAGCCGTTGACGCTTGTTGCGAATTTGAACCCGAGCCAGCGGCTAAATTTGCGATACCTTTTATAGCTATAGCGGAATCTTTTAAACCTATTCCAGCAGCTGTAAATGTACCGATATTTCTTGTCATTTCTGCGAAATTATATATTGTTAGGTCTGCATATTTGTTTAATTCGTCAAGTGTCGCATTAACATCAGAAAGAGTTGTTCCTTTGCTAGCCGTATTTGTCATTATTGTGGTTATGGCATTCATTTTTGTTTCATATTCATTAAGACCAGTTTTTACTGGATCTACCGTCAATGATTTAACTAGATTTTTACCAGCATTTATTGCAGAATTAACTACATTTTGAATTGCTGTAACACCAGCTATTCCCATTATTGAAAATCGTCCGGAAATTAGATCAACACTAGCTCCTATTCCATCTAAAGAAAATTTCTTTCCAGCATTTTCGAGTTTTGATAAACTATTTACGGATTCATCAAAATTCAAACTCTGTTTTAAACGATCTATTGTGTTGATTGATTCTTTTGCATTAGATTCAAATTTTCTATTGTCAAATTCCATTTGAACAACACGATTATCTATTTCTCTACTCATTTGTTGACCTCCTTCCCAAGTTCTTCTGCTATTTTATCAAATATTGGTTTTAATGTCGGATTTATGTAATCAATACCTTCTACATATCCGCCGTTTTTTGTTCCGTGACCATATTGTAGTATTATTGCTACTGGGACACCACCACTATTATTTGAATTTGTGAATGTTAATTTTATTTTGTTTTCCGTTATGCTGATTTGATACCCCCACGACAATGATGTTTTACCAGTATCTTTTGGGGTAGATAAAGACAGCGCGTCGATTGCTTCAATAGCATATTTTTCTAATATATATAACTGTATATCAGATAATTTCTTTGTTGATTTTAAAAAATTTTCTGTATTTTTAAAAGATCCTTTATGTTTAATTTTTATCATAAAAATCATCCTCCACTATTCATTTGCGCTCTTCTTGCTTTATTAATAGCGGAATATTCTTTTATTATTTCATTTTTGCTCATTTTTTTATTAGGCGAATTTTTAACTGTGCATATTTTTATAAGTGTTAAAAGTCTATTAATATGCCATTTTTCGCATTCAAAAGGTATATTTGATACTATCATCCAGTAATATATTAATTCAGATGTTACTATTTCGTTAACATTCGATTTAGAATTCGGTAATTTACGTATTATTGTAGCAGTCATTGGATCATTAATATAATTTTGTATATCCTCTATATTTTTATTGGTTAAACTATAATATGAAGAGTCAGGAGTTTTATTTAAGGACATACAACGAATATAATCAATAGTTTCTTCTTTTGTTTTTTGGCTTTTAAGAAAAGGTTTTTTATGTTTTGATTCCCATTTTGAAATTGAGATTAGACTATGTTCTAGTTCGATAATCTGTTCTTTTGAATAAATGAATTCTTCTTTTTTTTCGTCATATAACTCAGCAGAAGGAACTATTATTTGAAGCATAGTCTAATCACATCCTTTTTTTTATTATTTTGTTTGAGGTATTATGCCGTTTATAAATTCTGCAGCGGCGTCGGCACTTTTGGAAAGCTCAACAAATAAATCTGAATAAGCCTCTGTTTGAGAAAAAGCATCTCTTAATTCTTGAGTTTTTATAAATCTTCGTCCATCGAGAGATTTTTCTCCATAAGCTTTAAGAATTAGTTCTTTAAAGATTTCTATGATCTTTTTACTATCTTTTGTTGCACTAATTTTTTCAATAACTTTAGATAGCCCTCCAGCTTCAGAATATTCCATTTCTGCTACTTCTGCCTTTGTTAAATTAAAATAAAAATCTTCTGTCCTCTCGTTTCCGTCATAATCGATATAAGTTATTGTTTTTTTAACCATATTAAATATACTCCTTTCAATAATAAGGAGCCCTTAATAAGAGCTCCTCACATAATTATTTATTTTCAAGTAACAGTCATGAAGTTTGTAACTTCTGGCGCCAGAGTTTGACCATATACATCAACAACTCCACCTATTGTAACAATATACACAGTTTCTGACTCTAAATTGGAACCTGGAATAAAAGTTAGAACTTTACCAGCAGCATCCCAGCTCTTTGTTCCGGTAACGATTGTCCCATCGTCTTCGGTAACAACAATAGCTTCTTTTGCTATTTTATTATTGAATGTGAGGACTATATTTGCATCCAGAGCTATTGCTTCAGCTTCGTCATCCGGAACTATCGATGATAATTCCAATGCACTAGGAGCTTCTTCAGAAAATAATTCGGCTATTTCCTCTGGAAGAGGAAGTCTTGCATCGGCGTTTTCTGTTCCGTAAAGGATATTTTCAAGAGCCTGCAATTTTAACGAATCAACTTTTGTCGAATCGATAACGATCGACGCTGTTGGTTTTTTACCAGGAACTTCAACTGGAGTAGTGGTATAATCCCAAGACAAAGGCATAGCTTCTGGATTATCATTTATTGTATTGTAGTCTTTTCCTGATGGGGAAGCAAGTGCGCCATAAACTAAATGAAGTTTATAACCATAATCTGCTCCTTCCAACTCATTTCCTATTGATGTTCTATAGCAAAGACCAAAAGTTTTTCTTATTTGCTGACCAACAGATACACCTGGGGCTATTTCTACAGAGCCGTCACATTCAGCGAATTCATCTGGATATGTGTAAGCTTCTATTGTTCCTTCCAATTCTTCTACAGACATAAGATTCAAATATTTCATATCATCTGCATAAAATGGATTTGCTTCTGCTCCGGTTGGACTTTCTTTCATGGCTGTTAATCCGTTCCACACAACACCTTTTGGATACAGACCATCCGATTGGACATAAAGGACACCTTTTTTAACGCCGGTTTCAAATAAACGTTTTCCGACTTGATGCCATACTAATTTAGACATATTTTTTCCTCCTTTAATATGTTATGGTAAATACATAATGGTTTAAATTATCCGATTTAAAATGCCGACTAAATCTACACGTCGGCAAGTTTTTAATTTTTTCAATAATATCATTATCTGGATCTTCATCGATCACAGTTAATAGATATTTCTTTCGCGAAAAATAAACCCCGTCATCGGCATATTTACTTGGAATATCATCAAGCGAATATACTATGGCGGGGTAACTAATATTTAACGATGCTGGTGGTTGAAAATATACATTTCGGCTACAAATAAGATTCTCTAATAATATTTGGAGATCTACTAGGTCACCCATTATAAATTCCTCCCAGCGTTAATAATAATCTTGGGTGCTGAACTTCAATATCGGTTATCTTCCATTTCGTACCCATGTATTCAGCATATCTCATGGAGTGAAAATTACCATTGACAAATGTATCAGCAATTATACTAATCTGATTAGAAATATTAATATTATCATTAACTTGATTTGCGGATTGAATTTTTCTGGTATTTCTTATAAAATCACCAAAATATGGTTTTTCAATAATATTTTCTTTCCACACTCCAGGTTTAACCTCAGTTTTTTCAGCAAATCCAATTACACCATAATATTTTGCCATGATAATTCACCCCATTTTGATTTTTTTAACCAGCTAGTTCCTCGTCTTCCACTACTGCTTCTAATACTATAGCAGAGTAAGGCTTAATAAGAGCTCCTGAACAACGAGTTTCAATAAGATACTTTTGAGCATTATAATCAATGTCAAAGTCTTCGAACATATTTACAGCTCCACCTTTATCAGCTCCGATGTTATAATCAGCAAGATTTACGATTATTCCCATCAGTTCGTGTTCTACACCTTGAACTTCTCTTGTAAGGTTTTCCATTACAGGAACTGTTACTATTTCTTTTACACGAAGAGCTGTAGCTAATCTTTCAACAGATTCATATATAACTCGTCCAGTCTTATCTTCAAGAAGAAGACAATCAGTAAGAACATCTTCGGTTGTAAATAATATTGGATCACCAGAACCCTTGTAGCTCTTTCTCGATTTTATTGCAGATTTGATAAATGCTTTAGCTTTATCATCGCTTGTTGCATCTTCCGGAACAGAAACTCTCGATTTAATAGTATATAAGTCAGCATCTTTCCATATTGGTCTTATCTTTCCTTCGTCGATCTTATCATCAGAGGCTTCTGATCTTCCGTCGCCAACTAATACAGCACGAGCTATTTCCTCATCAAGCATCATTCTCATTTCCGCTTTGATCCATGCCACAACATCAAAATCATTGATGTCAATCAGATCATCTTTTTCCATTTTCTGCTTTTTATATATAGTCGTAGAATCAGTTGTTCTTTTCAGCAATTTAAATACTTCTTCTTTCTTGAATTCGCCTTTAATATAACCTTTAGCTCTAGCATCCTCTTCGGTTATATCAGCAAATAAACTCTTTATTTTTGAGAACGGGGTTTTGTGTGTGGTTCCAAATACTTTTGCAACCCACCCAGTATCTCTTTTAATAAATATTGGGCTATCCGTTATGTTTTTTGCGTCTGGAAATAAATAATCAATGTCTTCAATACCATGTTCAAGAGCCGATTCCTTTAAACTACCATATCTCTTCGCATCAGAGAATATAGCTTCTA
This sequence comes from Clostridiaceae bacterium, assembly GCA_012513545.1. The sequence goes on along the minus strand of JAAZCB010000203.1, from coordinate 9,318 downwards.
TATCCGAATGTTGTAAAACGTTTTCTTTCTCTTCTTTTTGACCCTCAAATACATTGTGTTTCATATTTTCTTGTCCTCCTTCATTTTCTTCTTCATTATTTGTCCCTTCAGATTCCAAAGCCTGTCCTATAAGTGCGTATACAACTGTTTTCTGTTCTTCGGTAAAAGTGTCAAACACTTCTCCAATTGTTTTTTCTTTTTTGTCTTCACGTTTAAGTTCATCTGTTTTTTGTTCAATTTTCATGTTTTTTATTTCTCCTTTTTCATTTTTGTTTTCAGATTCGTCATCTGAATGTTGTAGTGGAATGTCGTCTCCAGAAAAATAAATAATAACCTCATCGTCAGATTCTTCTCCATGATTGATTACTGTTTCGATAAAGGCTTCTGGATTAGCTCCAGCCGTCACCAAGCTTACCTCTCTGATTGATCCATGTAAAACACTTGGACCTTGTTGCTTTAACTGGTTGGCATAGATTGATAAGGCGACAATGTCTCCATGTTCAACAAGAAGTTTTGCATTTTTCCCAGATTCGCTATCGTTGAAAGTACAATATGCATATACTCCTTCTTCTCTATTTTCTAATATAGCATGTCCCAAAATATTTTGTGGATCATTATGTTGATGGTTCCATACAAGTGGAACTTTTTGGCCGTTATTATGTCTAAATGCATCTTTTAAAATAACTCTTCCATCAGAACATTTAACATTATTTCTTGTTGCCCAGCCAGCAAAATCGAATTTTTTACTCATTTTGAATTTCTCCTCCTTCTTCTATAATTGGGTCTGTAAATTCTGATTCTGGTTGATTAATATTCTTGTTTCTAAGTTCATCCGCTTTTGGATCTTCCGAAGGCTTCATACCTATAACCTGTCTTATTTCATTAGAAGTCATTATTTCATTTCTAGTGAATTTATCAGCTATTTCTGCAACGTCATTCACTGGAACTAATTTAAATGGATCTCTGAAATACATTATGGTTTGTCTTTGAGATCTAGCGGTTTTTGTTAGAAATTTTCTTTTCATTTCATCTGATATTATTCCAAGAATTGGTTCGATTGTCCTATTGTAATAATTAAGCATTGTTTTATCGTCAGCCGTACCGTCGAGTATACTTTGAGTCATTCCTAACTGACTAAATAACATTTGAGTTAAATACTCAACCTGTTTCATAAGATTGTTTTCGATCGGTCTATTTAATTGTGTTATTCTCTCTGTTCCATCTGTATACGCTATTCCGTATTTAGAACCAGTCAGTTGATCTTCAATATCTGAGCGACGTTGCTCAGCTTGCTGTCTTCTTGCTTCATTTTTGATAACATATGGCAATTGGATAATCATATCAAGTTTACCAGAACTACTTTGCTCGTCAACAACATCTAATAGATTGAGTTTTCTTATCAATCGTTGCATTGTTGAATTAGGTTCATTCATAACCGCAAACATCGGATTTTCGATTATTGCTGTTTTACTTTTTGGAACAACTATGTTTTCTTTTTGTCCAGTTTCCTCATTATAAACATTTACTTTTATATATTTTGGATACCATTCTATTATTTTTCCAGTTCGAATAGAAAGAATATCAAACGAATTATTAATGTTAGGATTAAATGTTGTATCAATTGGAACCGCAGCAACACAACCTTCATCGAGCATAGACATGACTAAATCTTGTATAAAATTACGTCCTGTTTGATCTATGTTTGCTTCTAATGTTAAACAATTATTTAAACCAGAATTTATATCCATATTAAAGCGGCCGTTATCATCTAATCTTATATGTTTTATAGTAATTGAGGCTGAATCTAAAGCTATACGATTACATATTGACGATATGATGGTTCTTTCATTACCACGTCTCAGTCTAGATCTATCTGGACGATAATAACCTTGTCCAGAATACGAGGAATGATTTTTTAAACCTTCATCTGTATTTTTGAAAGCATTCCAAGCATGTTTTAACCTGGAGGTTATCGAAAATAAATCCATTTTATTTTATTCACCACCTTTTAACCGCAAGAAAATTATTTTAGTGCTCTCGAAATAGCTAAACTACCAATTACCGTAATGGCTGCACTCACAGCCATTGTCGTAGCAGCCTGTCGTCTATACATTTCAGCAGATCTTACAGTTTTTGCCGTTAAAGATTGTAAAACTTTGTCAGACGCGCGTCTTCCGGATGTTACCATAACCGCACTAACTTTTAATTTATCTTTTTTATTAAGAGACCGATAATCATTTAATAGTTTTTCTCTTTTTGTTGCATAATCTTTTGCTTTTTTAGCTTTTTTTTCCCATGCTTTTTTTTTATCTCCAGATCTAAGTAAAGCTCCGGCTCCATAAAATTCAGCTTGTCTTTTTGCTCTTCTTATTCCCCATTTCATACCTAGAACACCGTAATGGTATAATTCATGTTTATACATATTTATTCACCTCTATCATTTAATATCGGAAAAATCTTTATGATTTGCTTTGTGTTGTTTTGAAGATGTGTATTGAGAATAGTAATCCAAATCTTTTTTTGTTAATTTGACAGTTTTTTCGTGTTTTATAGAATCCATGTTAATTATAATTAACGGATCTTGTGTTCCAAAAAATTGATCTCGATCATTAACATCTGATATAGCATCAAAACCTTTTTTAATAAGATTATCAAAGAATATATTAGACGACACTTTTGTTTTTGAACTAACTATATCTTCAACAAATTCTTTTGCTAATTTATTTGCTTTTTTTGAACCTGGATCAGATAATTCTGAAATTTTTTTTTCATAAACTTTTGGTATTTTACTCATTATTAAATGTGTTTCATTATATGCTTTAGCCATATCTGAAGCAAATTGTTTCGGATTTTTCTTTGCTACTTCTATAAAAGTTTTAACCAATTCTTTATCTGATGGAACCTTTATATCTTTTTTGACTAAAAATTCGTTTTTATATCCTCTCATGTTATACATGAAATTACCCATCATATCAACATATTGATCTTTATCGTACTTAGTATAAGCAGCAAAAAGTCTATTCGCACGTTGATGGTTTTTATCAAATTCTCTAGATGATATATTTTGAATTACTGTTCCTTTTTTTATATATCTATCTCTAGAATTAATTTGGTCTTTTTTCTTTCTTATTCCCCATTTCATTCCAAGGACTCCAAAATGGTATAATTCATGTTTGTGCATATTTGTTCTCCTCTCGTCCAATTAAACCAGCCGCGATTAGTAATAAACCCAACCACGAGCTTCTTTTTTTCCGTTCTCGATAATATCTTTAACCATCTTGGTCATTTCACTTTTAGAAATCGTATTTGCATCAGTTTTGTTAAGAGTCTTGTTGACTGAAAGCCAGGTTTTACCGACAATGGCTGACCTACTTACTGATAAGGAATAATCTACTTTAGCGTCTTTCAATGTTTTGTAATCAAACTTACTGAAGTAGATGCTTTTCTTTCCATGTTTATTTAAATCGTCAAGTACGGTTTTCGCTTCTTTCGAAGCCTTGTTGGCTAATTCAGCTTTTTTTTGTGACTTGTTTAGCATTTTTGCTTTATACCTATTCGCTTTTCTAATGCCCCATTTCATTCCTAGGACGCCATAATGATAGAGATCCTGCGTATTAATGTTCATTTCCAAGGATTTTCACCACCTTTAGTCAAAAGCTTCTTTATTGGCTTTATAAGCAATATATGCGTCCATCATAGCTGCTACAGAATCAATTTTTCTTTCATTTCTTTTCTTAAGTAGCTTTCTATTTCCGTTAGTGTCTTCCATGGTTATACAATTTCCCATACAGAAAGACATTAATTCTTCATCAAACAAAAGCATCCTTTCCTCTGATAGTTTCTTAAGTTCTCCCAAAGGAACGGATTCAGTTTTTGCTCCCTGAATTACTTTTTCTATTCCGAAAGGACCATTTTCTGCTTCCCATCTTGTAACAAATTCTTTCGCGTTATATGGGTCAAAACCAAAACATCTAACATCATAACCTCTGTCATTGATATGATTGTCTAAATCATCATAAACCTCCATCATATCTAATACTGTTCCGTCTAGAACTATTAAACTTCCTTCTTTCATGAAACATTCATATTTGTTCCTCATTGCTAAAGGTAGTTTCATTAAAGTTAATGACGTAATATAATTTCTAGTTTTAATACCAAAACAACCATTTGAAAGCGGGAATAGAAATACAAATGAGCAGAAATCGTCTCCTTGTGAAAGATCTCCTCCCAATGAACAAGGTAATTTCCAATAATCTCTTTTTTTATGAGGTAATGTCTCTTCATAAGTAAAGAAATAAGTATACCCTTCCATTGGTATTCCGAATCTTTTTGCAAGAATATCGTTTCTCGCTGCTGGTGCTTTTTCGGCTCTTTCGACATCTAATTGATATGCTTCATAAGAAATTGTTTTACCGATATTTGGATTTGCTTTAACCCACATTGCAGGATTATTTATTTCTTCAAGTTCGTCTAATTTATACCAAAAAATAGAAACGTGTGGATTTATATATTCGCCTTTTAATATATCCATCAATTCTATTTTAATAGTATCTCCAGCTCCGTTTCTTACGGTACCTTCAGAACTCATTGCTATAATTAAATATTCATCATCATTCTTCGATGCTCCTTGTTCTATTGCACCAATTACATCTTCGCGAATATCACCGGATAACCACTCATCGACCGACGCACATTTATCATGACGGCCTTGAAGTTTAGCAATAGTCATTGGTCTAATCTCAATTATTGAACCAGTCATAAAATTTTGAATTCCTAATTTTGTTGATGCTAATTTGACTCGTTTTGCTTTTGAACCTGTTGTATTTTGTAAAGATCCTTCTGTCCAGAATTGGAATAGTGGTCCTCGTGCTCTCGTTATAGAAGTTCTGATTGGACCCAGAACTTCTTCTGCCTGTTTCATTGTTGGTCCGGTAGCAACTTGCTGAGTTGTTGTTGTATCAATATTAAGAATATAACTTTGTATTGTCGAGGCATACATCGTTTTTGCAGCGCCTCTTCCGACAATAAGATATTGTTTATTAATTAATCTTTTTTTTAATCTTTTTTTTAAATATTGTCCACCATATCCGTCTTTATTTGGAACATATACACTTCTTTCTAAGAAGTAATACCAACCAAATACCTGTTCTCCCCAAAGTTTAAAACTATCCAATAATCGTAATTCTGAACCGTCAGTTAATGTGAGTTCTGTTTCACAATATTGTATCCAACCTTCAACTACTTTGTCGTCGTAATATATTCCAGGATTAGCAATTAAACTATCAATTCTATTCATTTCCATTGATATTTCTTTGCAAACTGGTATTTCGCCCCTTATTACGGCATCTCTAAATATACCGTAATATTTCGGTACGGCTGTATTAGATAATGCCATGAATATACCTACTTTCTTAATTCTTTTATGGCTAGTGCAATAGCAAGAGCAGAACTGCCAACAGCCATTACATTACCAGATACGTCTAATATCTTAGTGGCATAAGCTCTTCCTTTTGAAACTTCTACATTGCTATTATTAAACAAATCATTATATTGTTTTTCCAATAAATGTCTGTTTATTCTTTCGCGGAGCTGTTGATCTGACATTTTTTTTAAATTCATTCGTTGTTTAGGACGTTGATTTAAACTTTCGCGATTTATTTTTTGCAACTGATTAACTGCTCCCGTCGAAGCATCAACTATTTTTTTTGTGCTTTCTAATTTTGATGTTTTTTTATGTAATTTATTATATGTTGATTCTAAACTTTTTCTTTTAATAGAATTTGATAATTCTTCATCGCTCATATTGGACACTCGTTTATCATCTCGTCTTTTTTTTCGAACGCCCCATTTCATACCTAGAACGCCCCAGTGATATAAGTAATTATTCAAATTAGTCACCTCACTTTCAATCAATATTATCCGAAATAGAAATATTTTTAATCGTATTACCTCCATCTATCGGCCAAAGATTGAAGGGTTCGTTTGGGATATCATTTGGGATATCATTTTCAATTCCAGAATGTTCGAATTTGCTAACCTTGGCTTTACCAGTCGATAGCATTCTGGTTCTCGCAAATAGAAGATAGGCGCTATCTAACGAGTCTATCTCATTTGATGTTTTATATAATTTGGTGTTTCCACGCATGAAATCATCTGATACAACGTCATAACTTTTTACATCCTTTTGATTTTCGATTGGACTCGCATTCGATTTACTAAACATTCTATACTGTCCCAGGTTTTTTGCGACGGCTATCGTATATGCTCGGTACTTTAATAGATCTGGATCTTCACCTTTAACCCCCAATGTTATCCCTTGTTTTTCAGCTTGGGTCGTTATGTATTGAATATCATCCTTTACAAATGGGAGATCTTTATAGAGCTTTAAAAAGTTATCAACTCTTTCTTTCTCAGATGGTCCAATTATGTCTCTTTTTATTGGAATATCCATCATAAATAACTTATTACCAGGCATTAAATTTTGCATCTCTTTTCCGAATTTTATCGCATCTTTTTTATCTGTGAATACAAAGGTATCGCGATCGTTCTTTTCCTTTTTTGTTCGGGTAATACGATATACACTCGTCCCGGCTTTAATAACAACAGGTTCTGTAGAATATTTGGGTTTGCGACCGAGTTGTTCTGGATTTCGACGGACGCCCCACTTCATTCCTAGAATTCCGTAATGCATTAAAATATCTTTAGCAATTGGATTCATATGATTATTTCTCCTTTTTAATCAACATTATATGAGATTCTTGATTCTAGTTCTGAAATAGTTTTATTTATTGCTTCTATTACGGCTGAGCTCAGAGGGGGATCAAAAATCAGTTTTACTTTTAAATAAACATATGACTTTACAAATTCTATAGTTGTAAGATCTCCTATAAAATCTGTCCATACTGCTGTTTTATCAGTTATCGAAAAACCACTCGATGGGCCGACCCCAATCTGAGTTAATATGGACAACACAGTATTGATATGTATTGTGATGTCTGTATCAAAGTTAGTATCCTCTTCGACAATTCCTAGTAGTTTTTTTATCGAGGTTAGTATGCTTTCCATAGTGTATTTCCTCCTCTATATTAAATTTTTCCAAGGACACGTGTCATTTTTTGTTCTCTCAATAGGAGCCATAATTAATAGATTCTCGTCACCATAGTGAATTGCCTGGTGTGTATTATGTGATGTCGTTATCAAATTTTCAGGATCAAATATTATTGGATTTCGTTGAATTATGTCATCTTTTGTAATTGGAATTATGTGATGTATCAAAATTCTGCTATTAAGTTCATAACCTTCACAACCGAGATCACATCCATTATCTCGAATAATAATTTGTCTTTTACAATATTTCCATTCTTCAGATCTGTAAAAAATTTGATTTAAGTATCTATCATACCCGAAAGTTTCTCGACCTACTTTTCCTCCTAATTGTAAATAGGAGTATCGTTCTTTGAAAGTTCGTAAACCACATAACTCAGAATATGATCTAAACATAAATTATAACCTCCTGTCAAATTCATCAATTGCGGTCAAAATAATAAACATTATTAATAGCAAACATATTATTAAGAATTTGATAACACACATATTATCACTTCCAATCATTTTTTATCATTTCATAAAACGGAATAAACTCTGGAATAAACCTTTTTATTTCGCCCGTTTCATCCACATGAACTGTTACGATATATCCACCAACCATTACAGCTAATCTTTTTCCTTTCATCCATGGTGTCTGAGCCTCAAAACAACCAGCCTCTAACATATGAATGTTTCTATAGAACAAATACATTGCTTTATGATGGTGACCGTTAATGAGAATGTTTGGTTTTTCTCCGCCGCTCAATGAATCTGCCAATTTTTGTATTGAGTATGATAAAGCGTATGCGGCTCCATCTAACGGATGATTCAATTCTATCGTACATTTTGGAGTTAAGAATACTTTTGCGTTTGACATTCCCAAATATATCATGTCTTTACGCTCATCAGCTATTCTTTTTCCTATATCATGCCCCGACTGTTTAATAAAACTATGATCATGATTGCCGGTAATAAAATGAGTTTTTATATTATCCCTTCTAGGAAATTTTTCAATGATATAATCTTCTACGTCATCAGCACCGTGTAAAAAACATTCCTGTTCATGTCCAGGTCTCATTTTAATACCTTCTGAAATATCACCAGCATGATAAACATTATCAATTCCTTCGCTAGCGAATATATCATATGTTTTTTCCATCAATGTGAGCTGTTGATATTTGGAACCAATATGAGTATCTGCAATAACTCCAAAACGTATGATTTTTTCGTTATTCCAATTATTAATTGTGACATTATCCTGGTAAATAACATGTTTAGAGATATGTATGATATTATCTGTTATTTGAATATTTAAGCCGGTTTTTCTGAATCCATCTATTAAATTTTCAATAGCTTCCATATTAATTCTGTATTTGTTCTCTGCATCTTTAATAGATATACCTTTTTCGAAATCTTTTTTTATTTCATTTTTTATGTCCGGAACTTTTATAGATTGAAACGATTTTTCAAGCTCAGAAAGACTTTCTTTATTACTTTTTCTTTTATTCCATCTATAAAAAGTGTCTTGCAAGCTTTTCCAATTTTTATAACCGTATTTTTTAGCTAATAATTCCCAGGCAGCCGTTTTGTTTTTTATACATTCTTTTGATAATTGCGAACATTCAACCATTACTTTTTCGTGCTGTTCTTTGTTGTTGTATACTTTTTTATCTTCCATATAGAAATACCTCCATTATTCTTCATCGTCTTCTTTAGATCCACTATAATTACGCATGGCATCTAGAGCATTTTTATAAAGTTCTTCTATTCGTTGAGCTGATTGTAATGATTGTGTTTTTGCTTCTATTAATTCTTTCTCTTTTTCAAGAATTTCCTTTTCTATCTTTTCTTTTGTTGAACCAATCTTTAGATAATGTGTTATTACTTGTGAAGAGGCAGTCCCATCTAATAATTGTTTTTCGGCAAGATCAACAGCCAAAGCTACTAATTGATTTTCTCTTGCTTCCGGTGTTAAAGCGGGTCTTCTACTTCTCTCTTTTTCTAAACGTGGTTCTTCTTTATTAGTTTTACGCATGTTTCCGCCTCCTCTCATCAGAACGGATAATGTTTATTATTACTTTGGTTGTTTTTTCGCATAGTTTAAAAAGCTCATATAGAAATTTAGACTCTTTTGAAAGGAGAGAAAGAAGAATCTAAAGACTATATGAGCTTTTTAAACTATATGAAAATATAAAACATTATATAAAAAATGCCCCCGGGGAATTTTTAAGG
>JAAZCB010000202.1 GCA_012513545.1 Clostridiaceae bacterium | reverse complement strand
TGTTTTAATACTTTTTCAATAGTATTAGATTTCATGCTATAAATGGAATAAAATAATCAGTTAAGCGATAAAAATTTTTCACTATATAATAGTAATCATCAAACAAATATATAGTTCAGATATCTCACGAAAAAATTGGTTTGCAATTAAGATATTGTATTATACCTTTATTGTTATTTACTTCCTTAATGGTAATGAATTATTTGGGGTAAGATAGGCTCAGAAACTTGTTTACCCATCCGTAAATTGGGAACTTGATATTTAATCTGATTTATACATAACTGAGAATAATATGAATAAAACAATCAAAGCTGATCTTTACAGATACGATGGACTGACCGGATTTTTAGGATTTCTGAAGGGGCTAAATGATAGCGGTTTCAGGTATACATATTTTTTGAGGAAGACAATGCAATACAAGCTGTTTTCAGTCAGAGGTATTTTTTTCAGGGTGCTTAAAAGATTATTAACCTACAGGGGATATCATATAAGCAATGAAGCTCAGATTGGTGACGGATTTTCTCTTTATCACAGGGGGACGGTTTACATAGGACCTATTACAATAGGCAAAAACTGCACTGTTTCTCACAATGTAACCATTGGCAGGACACTTAAGGGTGGGCAGATTGGCAGACCAACCATAAGCGACAATGTCTGGATTGGTACTGGGGCTGTGGTTGTGGGGAAGATTAATATTGGGAAAGATGTAATGATAGCTCCGAACTCTTTTGTTAATTTTGATGTTCCTGATCATTCTATTGTAATTGGTAATCCCGGAAAAATTATAAGTAAAGAGAACCCTACAAAGTATTATATTACACACACAATTGATGATTAATTTGAGTGCTTTAAGCAAGGAGAACTTGCCTTAAATAACCTGGCACTAATTATTGCAATTGACAGGTATCTTTCGTATGGTTATTTCAGCTGTCTGAATGTTCATCAGTTATCTTAGATTGTTAATTTTTTCTTGTAAAATCAGACTGGGGTTTTTCCTTCCAATGACGGTTTTAAAATCATTTAAGGCTACAATATAAAAGCGATATTGTCGTTTCAGAGTATAACCTTTGTCTGAGAGTTATTCTTTTCCGGTTAGTTATAAAAATGGGACTGACGGAGCTGCGCATTAGGTGCTATTGAGATGGTTATTTATGCTCTGGAGACAGAAATTTGCCTGTAAATATTTTTCCGTTAGTCATTTTTTAATATGAGTATTATCAATAGTATAAGAAATATACTAATTAAGAACTTCGTACAAGGGCACGACAGAAGTATAAGAGCAAAGAAAAATATTCTGGCCTCATTGCTTATTCGTGGATTTAGCATTGCGATTAGTCTAATCCTCGTGCCGTTAACAATTAATTACGTTAATGCATCACGTTATGGAATATGGCTTACTCTGAGCTCTATTGTCGCATGGTTAAGTTTTTTCGATATAGGTCTCTCTCAGGGATTAAGAAACAAATTTGCCGAAGCCAAAGCAAAGGGAGATGACGCAACTGCCCAAATATACGTTAGTACAACCTATGCCCTGCTTTTCATAATCTTCTTTATTTTATGGGTACTCTTTTTTGTAACTAATAATTTTCTTAATTGGTCAGCTATACTTAAAGTGGCTGATACTTTAAATAGTGAAGTATCCACTCTGGCTCTGATTGTCTTTACGTATTTTTGCATATCATTTGTCCTCAAGATAATTACTACAATTTTATTAGCTGATCAGCAGCCCGCAAAGTCCTCTTTAATTGATCTTCTTGGTCAGGTTATTTCTCTGATATTTATATTTGTTCTGGTAAAGACTACGGAAGGTTCCTTGCTCAAATTGGGAATTGCATTGTGTGTTTCCCCGCTTATTGTCTTGATTAGTGCAAATTTGTTCTTTTTCAATGGGATTTATCGAAAATACAAACCTCAGATTTCAAAGGTTAAATTTGAGTATGCCAGAGATCTTTTCAGTCTTGGACTGATCTTCTTTTTAATTCAGTTTGCAATGATAATTCAATATCAGACTGCAAATATTATAATAGCCAGAAATTTTGGGACAGAAGATGTTACTGCCTATAATATTGTCTATAAATATTTCGGCGTTCTGAACATGGTATTTACGATTTTTGTAACACCTTTTTGGTCAGCTTCTACGGAAGCATATCAAAAGAACGATATTCAGTGGATAAAGAATGGCATTAGAAAGTATAATCAACTGAATGTTTTAATGATTTTTGTCGGTATTATTATGTTGATATCATCCTCAACAGTTTACAGGTTGTGGATCGGCGAAGGCAAGGTAAATATTCCGTTTTCGCTGTCTTTATGGGGTTTCTTTTATTTTAATGTACTTATTTTCAGTGGAAAGTATGTGCATTTTTTAAATGGTATAAGCGCCTTAAGAATACAGTTCATTTCCAGCCTGATTAGTCCGTTGGTCTATATTGGTACTGCAATCCTGTTGATTAAAGTTTATAATCTTGGTGTGTTTTCTCTGTTTATAGCTTCAATTATTTCCAACTTCAATGGTTTAATACTCGCTCCATTACAATACTATATGGTAATAAACCGGAAATCCAAATCACCCATCTGGTACAAATAGCCTGAATAGTGAAGATGATAAACTCCGTTCATATACAACATTCCGCGAAATCTGCCGGCAGTGCTGCTCTTAGACTTAACAGAGCTTTTTTGGAGGCAGGTTTGAATTCCTATATTGTTTCATTGCAATCTAACGTTAATGATACAGACAGAGTAATATATGCAGGCAGGACCTCAAAATATATTGCCAGCTTAAATGACAGAATTACATCTTTTCTGTCAAAAAGAAACAATGAAGAATACGGGCTGTATACTTATTCATTGTTGGGTTTTGACGTATCAAAAATTGAGGAGATCAGGAAGTCGGATGTAATTTATTTACATTGGGTACAAGGTGGATTTTTAAGTTTGTCTTCTATACGGAAAATATTGGAATTGAACAAACCTGTAGTCTTTTTTATGCACGATATGTGGTCAATTACGGGTGGGTGTCATTACAGTTTTAACTGTGATAACTACAAAACAAGATGTGGCAACTGTCAGGTATTTTCTAACCAAAGAGATAATGATTTATCTACAAGACAGTTTGATAAAAAACAAAAGCTTTATAGTCAATTTG
>JAAZCB010000201.1 GCA_012513545.1 Clostridiaceae bacterium | reverse complement strand
TTTGAGCCTCCGCCATATCCGCCGCTTCTTGATTTAACATATGTATTTGCAGATGCACTGTCCACTCCCGCATGAGGCATACCTGCCATTGACGCCGCATACTTTTTGCCGTTTGTTGTAATAATTATGGGGCGTCTTTCCCAGCTCCATTCACCGCCGTAAATCTCCAGCATAATTTTTGTGTCTTTGGCGGTAAGCGTTTCACAATCTGCATGGTTGTATCCATAAGTCCTTTTTATGTTAAATGTGCGTCCGGACCTGATGTCATAAACCTGTGCAGTGTCTCCCTTTCCAAAACTGTTTTCCACACCGCCAAACCATGCTACCAGGTAATTGCCATTTTGACTGCTCTTACTTGATGAAGCAGATACTGTTGATGCTGCCGCAGCAGTAGTTACATCCGCCGACCTGCTGCTTGTCCTGCCCATAAGCCTGTCAATGAGTGAAGCGGTTTTTCCACCCGCAATACCATCATCACTTAACCCGTACTTTTTCTGAAGCTTTTTTACTGCAGATTTCGTCAGGCTTCCATAGTAGCCTGTAGGATTGACGCTTAAATACCCCAAGGCTTTCAGATCTTTCTGAAGTGATGATACTTCACTTCCACTCATTCCTTCCTTCAAAACAGACGAACTTACAGACCTGCTGCTCAAGCTCTGAGACTTCTGTTCAACCAGTCTTTTTACAAGCTTGAACGTGTTGTCTCCTGCTACTCCATCCTGATGAAGGCCATTGTTTCCCTGCAGTTTCTTTACTGCAGCTGTTGTAAGACTTCCGTAGTATCCTGTAGGGCTGACACTTAAGTACCCCAAAGTCCTTAAGTCTTTCTGAAGTGAGGATACTTCACTTCCGCTCATTCCTTCCTTCAAAACCTGTGCTGCTGATGCTGATATAGTGCAAAGTGGTGAAACAACAACCAGAAAAGATAGCGCAGCTGCAATTAAAACATTTTTTTTCCTGCTCATTAAAGACTATCCCCCCAATTCATACGGGGTTATTTTCCCCGTATATCTTTAGTAATAGAGTCCGAGAATCAAGCAATACAATTGTAACATTTTAACCCTGCATTTTAAAGGCAAAATAAATACCTTGATTTATTAACTTATGTATATATATATCTAAACGGCGTTTCCCATCTCCTATTTACTATTTTCATTAACAATTCTATATTACTATTCTACATAAGTAAACCTTGAATTAGAATATTTTACATAAAGAAATGCTGAATTTTTCAATTTTTCAGACAATCATAAAGGATTTTTTCAAGTTATATTGAATATACTAATATAGACAGCCAAGTAGCAAATCATAACCAGCTTAAATATGCTGATAGTGATTATTGTAGAAGTCGAATCCTTTGAAACGCTGCACAACCCTAAGGGGAAATGAACTCCTGCTTGGCTTTTAAATTACCGGTTTGGAATTGTTGCATAAATCTGATTCTTTCAATATTTTCTGTAAATAATTAATAAGCAAAAGGAGTGCATTTTTGAAATTCTTCTGAAGGCATGAACTTTGTATAAGCACCCGTTATTTACATAAGTAAAGATTATAACTGAAAGGAATGATCTTTAGATGAAAGCTATTATTATGGCCGGGGGCGAGGGTTCGAGACTGCGTCCGCTGACATGTGACCTGCCAAAGCCTATGGTACCTGTGATGAATGTTCCCATAATGGAACACATAATCAATTTGCTTAAATCTCATGGAATTAACGATATTGGGGTAACTCTGATGTACCTGCCGCAAAAAATAAGAGATTACTTTGGAAACGGCTCAAACTTTGGAGTAAATATAAGTTATTTTATTGAGAATAGCCCATTAGGAACAGCAGGAAGTGTTAAGAACGCGGAAGAATTTCTTGATGAGACCTTTATTGTTATAAGCGGTGATTCCCTTACCAACATAGATATTTCAAAAGCTGTTCAGTATCACAAGGAAAAAAAATCCAAAGCAACACTTGTTTTAACCCGAGTTGATGTTCCTCTGGAATATGGAGTAGTTATAACGGATAAAAAAGGCTCCATAACCGGATTTCTTGAAAAGCCCAGTTGGGGCGAAGTATTCAGCGACACTGTCAACACCGGCACCTATATTCTGGAGCCTGAAGTCTTAAGTCTTATGGAGAAAGGTAAGAAAACCGATTTCAGTCAGGATGTTTTCCCAATGCTTCTCTCGAATAAAGAGCCGATGTATGGATACATAATGTCTGAATACTGGTGTGATATAGGTGATCTTCAGGCATATCTCCAGGCTCATTATGATGTTATGGAAGGTAAAATTGATGTTAAAATAAATGCTGTTGAACAGGGAAAAGGTGTCTGGATTGGAGCAGGCACAGTTATTGAGCCTACTGCAAAAATAAATTCCCCCTGCTTTATCGGTGAAAACTGTCGTATTGGAAGTAATGCCGTCATTGACAGTTTGAGCGTGATTGGCGACGACAACCTGATTGAAGATAATGTATCAATTAAAAGAAGCGTTTTCTGGAACAATAACTTTCTTGAGTATGGTACAGAAGTAAGGGGGGCTATTCTCTGCAACAGGGTTCATCTTAAAAATCATGTCCATATTTTTGAGAATGCCATTGTTGGAGATAACTGTATAATTAATGAGCAGGTCATTATCAAGCCTGATGTTAAAATTTGGCCTCAAAAAACAGTAGATCCTCTGGCAATAGTAGATCGTAATATAATCTGGGGTTCAAAGCACTCGAAGAGTATTTTTGGTGAAAATGGACTTTCAGGTATTATAAACGTTGATATATCTCCTGAGTTTGCTACAAGACTTGGAGCAGCCTATGGCTCAATACTGAAAAAAGGCTCAAAGGTTGTTGTCAGTTCCACCACCTCAAATTCGGCGAGAATGTTTAAGCACGCATTTATATCAGGAATTCTTTCAGTAGGTGTGGAAGTTTTTAATATGAGCAGCCTTCTTACACCAATATCAATGCATGCTATTAATTTTCTTTCTGTTGAAGGCGGAATACATATTAAAATAAGTGATGACAATCCAAACAAGCTAAGAGTTGACTTCATGGACTCAAAGGGTGCCAGTATTAGCAGGGTTATGGAAAGAAAAATTGAAAACTCCTTTTTCAGGGAGGACTTCAAACGCTGTTCCGGTGAAGAAATAAGCAGGCTTAATAATATTACAGATTTCAAAAACTACTATGTCAGATCCATACTAAACGAGGTAGATACCGAAACCATACGCAAGTCACCTCCGAAAGTGTGCGTTGTTTCACCTTCCGATTTTGTCATATCAATAGTTGTACCAATGCTGACAGATTTAGGGTGCAAGGTAGCCAGCTTTTCTTCCTCAACCCTCAATGAAATTGACTCCATTGTGAATGAAATTAAGGAGAGCAATGCAAGTTTTGCGGCTTATATAGACAGCAACGGTGAGTCCCTCGTTCTTATAGATAAGCTGGGCAATGTCGTTAAGGATGATTTATTCCTTCTGCTTGCCTCATTAATTATTTTCAAGACAACTCCTGATTCAAAAATGGTCGTACCCATAACTGCTCCTTCTGTTATAGAGGAAATGGCTAAAAAGTACAACGGAAAGGTTGTGCGCACCAAGACATCCCCCCAGGCAGTTATGGAACAAATGCTGAACCATAACCTTTTTAAGAACCGTGAAAACATGAACCAGTTCCTTTTAAACTTTGATGCCCTTGCAGGTCTTGTAAAAATAATTGAATTTCTCTGCTCAAAGGATACAACCCTAACGGCTTCACTCAACGAAATACCGAACTTCTACATGAGCAAGAAGAAGATATTCTGCCCATGGGAGCTTAAGGGCCGTGTTATGAGAACCCTGATAACTGAAAAAAACGGTGAAAAAATCGAGCTTCTTGACGGAGTAAAATTCATATTGGAAAATGGCTGGGCTCTTGTACTGCCTGATGCCGACCTTCCTCTTTGCAGGGTTTATTCTGAAGGAGAAAGCCCGGACATAGCAGACTCAATTTCAGATAAATATCTGGAAAAAATCAAGGATATAATAAATTCGAAATAGAATATAGAAATTTTATATAATCCTTTGCATTGCACCAAATAAAAATATAGAATTATATAGAATGAATTTTTGTTATACAGTACTAGGAGAGTTTAATGCGTACAATCATAATTACCCAGGAGAATGCGAACAAAAGAATTGATAAAACCCTTAGGTGTATTTTTGAAAAAATGCCACAGAGTGCTTTATATAAAGCTTTTAGAAAAAAGGACATAAAAGTTAACGGTGTCAGGGTAAAGGAAGATTATTTACTGAAAGCAAATGACAGGGTTGATGTTTTTATTGTCGACGATATATTGGACGGAGTCGGAAAGAAGGATGCCTCCCCCTCCGATATTCCCTTTACTATTGCCTATGAAGATAAAAACCTTCTGATTGTTGATAAAAAACAGGGTATTCCAGTCCATCCCGACAGGGATCAAGCCACTGATACCTTAATTGATATGATCCTTAATTACCTTTCTTTAAACGGTGAATATAAAAAAAATTCCTCCTTCACTCCTTCGCTTTGTCACAGACTTGACCGAAATACCGGCGGCCTTGTAATGATTGCAAAGAACAGCGAAGCTCTTAAAATTATCCTTAATAAAATCAGGAGCGGAGAAATTAAGAAATACTACCAGTGTCTTGTCATGGGAAAAATGGAGAACAAACAGGGTGTATTAAAGGCTTTTCTCGAAAAGGACGAAAGGAACAGCAGGGTTTACATACACGACACCCAAGTCCCGCGTTCGGTTGAAATTATAACAAAATACAGGCAGCTCTCCTTTGAAGAAGTTGAAAACGCAGAGGAGGGAATCAGCAGGCTGGAGGTTGAGCTTGTTACGGGCCGGACTCACCAGATAAGGGCTCATCTTGCTTACACAGGTCACCCGATAGTGGGCGACGGAAAATATGGTCCCAACAGCTTTAACCGCCGTATGAAAGTCAAATATCAAGCCCTCTGGGCATATAAGCTTGTATTTGACTTTAAAAGTGATTCCGGAGTACTGAATTATTTAAAAGGCAAAAAGATTGAAGTTGTTCCCGGGTTCTGAAATTTCTAACCAACAGTTTCCTATAAGCCTATTCCCAATATGAAAATTGTCGAGAAAATCGAAAACACAGATATAACAGAAAACAGAAGCGCATTTCCCGCCATCTTGAATCGTGTCTTTGATAACCCCTGTGTAACCTGCCCTATAAAAAAACTGAGGGATAACAGCATAGGAAGCAGGTATCTGAAGTTTTGTGAACAAACAAAAGGTGAATCAATTCTTAATTTTGTAAAAAGAATGAAAGGTATCAGCGCATTTATAATAAAAATAAACCCATATTGGAAGAGATCCTTTTTTTCCATAAAGAAAAGGTAAACAATTGCTGCAAGATAAATCAAAAGTGCAGAAACAACAAGCACCCTTGCAGGATTATACATTCTGGCAAAATCCCATTCACCGAACAAGGAACTCTTAAAGGTATACTCAAGAAAATACCTGTTGGCTTCATTTACTTCAAATGCATACCCAGGAAAAGGGTTAAACAATATTCTTTTGATGTTAAAGCTTATCAGGTTGACAAATTCATTACCCATACGTGGAAGACCGGGTATAGGCAGGTAACTGAAGCTGTGATGGAAAACAAGCGCACTCCTTAAAAAAAATGTAAGCGGCAGAGGAATCATTACTGCAGCAAAAGATATATACTGGGCACAATACTTCTTAATCTCATTTTTATGTCTTAACAACTCAAGCAAAAACACAGAGAATATCAAAGGAAGCAAAATATAACCCGACTTCTTTGTTATGATGGCACATGACGTAAAGACAGCTGTCAGTAGGATATTTCGCATCGTATTTTCAGTATACCATTTAATAAGATAATAAATAGCCAATATATAGAAAAGCATCATCGTCCCATCATTGTTCAGGTAAGAAGAAAGATAAATATTGTAGGGATGAAAGGAAAAAAGCAGCACACCTGGCATAACGAAAACCGGATTGTTTTTAATTAGCTTTAACAACTTATATACAACAAAGAGGCTCAGACTGCTAAGGAACACCATAAAGAACTGAATCATCCTGACAGAGGTATCCTGGTTAAACCCTATTGAAAGTCCGGTTTTATATACAACTGCGCTAAGTGCATGGTGCAAAGGGGGATGATACATCTGTCCGGCTTCATTATCCGGGAGGCTGTTATTATCTGCCAGATATTTCATGTACGCCAGATGGCCGTAGTTAAAGTCCACATCATGCTGACGTATCGTGTAAGGAGTATATATTGTATACCCTATTCTCAATGCCATTCCAAGTACAATAATAAAATATATAACTGTTTTTAGATTGAGTTTTCCTGCAAAAAGAAGAATTGACGTGATAATAAGTATACTTATGAAGGCCAGAACAAATGCAAGTCTTATCTCATAATCCATAGTCACTCCTCTGGCATTGACAAATCCGATAAAAATAAAAACAAGGCCTAATGCCGTCAATACAGGAAATAAGAAAAGTTTCAAAGGCTTTAAGTGAGAGAAAACATCCTTCCTTGTATATATAAGGGCAAGTATTATTGAAACCAGTCCAAGCGTAAAAAAGCTTTTATAGACGCCTGGGTTGCCGTTGTTAAGCCACGTCCTGTAAAAAAGATATGAAACGGTGCAAAAAAGCACAACCGCAAGCATGGAAATAACCCAAAAGGCCTTTTTATAAGCTGACTTAAGCTTCTCATTTGAAAAGTTATTTACAAAATCCATTTTTCCTCCACCCAAAACTATTCTTTTATATATTATATAGGTTTTTTAAAGCAATAACAATCCTATTTACCATACTGGGTGTACATTTTAATCGTGCACCAGATTATTCCAAGAACTAAAGCTCCAAGGCTAAGAGAATGTAAACTCGCTACGGGTCGAATCAAACTCGCTTCGCTCAAACAGTGATTCGACTTATCCTT
>JAAZCB010000200.1 GCA_012513545.1 Clostridiaceae bacterium | reverse complement strand
CACACAACAACAGGTATAAACCATTGCTGGCAGCGAGTTTTAGAAGGTTGGTTCACTTGATTACCCTGTACTACCTGGACAACAAAGCGCTCTGATCACGCAACGGTTCATACCTACAGCCGTTAGCTGCAAGTGTAGCAAACCGAAACGAACATTGAAACCTGATTATAAAATTTTGAAAAAATGGATAGAAAATATTGACTCTTTGATTGAAGGTTGGAGCAAGAAAAAATTAGTTTTTGCTGACTCGCTTCTGCCTTCGGAACAGTTAAGGAAGCCCACGCATATTGCACACATTTGCAAATCACACTGGCTGACCCACAAACCAAAATTTGCAAAAGAGTGCAATTTATCCTTATCACTAATACTTGAACTATAAATAATTCCGTAAATTGGTTTACCTTTAAAAGAACGTTAAATAATGAGTAATTAACCTATAGTTTTTATAATTCAATGAGTTTTGAAAAAAGTATAAGTTAAATATAGCGCAATGAATAATCACAGATTAGAATTTCAAATAGATGGCAAAAAAGTAATAATAGTATTACCATTTTTTGATAATAAAACTTTAAAGTTTGAAACTTTTGCCCCATTACCAGAAAGAGCTAAAGGTAATATAGTTGTGATGGTCGATCAGAATGACTTTACAGCTGATATGAACTCTTTGATTCCAAAAACGCTTAAAGGCAGCCCATTTGATAATTCAGTAGAAAGCTTAATTGAAACAATTGAAAAACACATGACCAAATACGGAAGAATTCTGCCAGGTGATTTGTTTACATATATAAATGAAGCAATCATATTAATATTTGCAATATCAGATCAAATATTTAATCAGAAATTGAATCAAAATCATGGGAAACAATATTTTGCTGTTCTTTTTAAATTGGTATGGAGCGCATTTTCACAAGATTTGAAAGAATTATTTTATGAATGTGGAAAACAAGATCCAATGACGAATTATATAATTGAATCATGTACCTAAGTAAAAATATTAGGAAAAATCTCCTGAACTCTCTACTTTTCTAGTTAGATTCTTTTTTTATCAATTCGTAAATAAGTCATATAGTTTAATATTTATTGAAAATACCATTCCTTACCAAAAACATATAAATCATGCCAAATCAAGATGAAATAATTGAAAAATTGACAAATTCTTTTTCAAATCTCATTTCAAAAAAAGGTCGGATTACAATTTCAGATATTCAATTAGATGTTATTAATTGGGCTTGCCATGAAATTATTTCTGAAAGAAATAAAAATATTGGTACTGGTAATACGATTAATATAAATGCAATTATACAATCAGCACAAGATACCATTCCAATAGCAAATACTTATACATCCGCAGCAAAATTAATTATCAAAGAATATACTGATGTACATGCATTGCATGATATTCAAGAGATTCAATTCAAATCTACTTGGGCTCCGATGTGGGATGTTCTAAGAAAATACTTTAAAGAAATTCATGAAATATCAATTGACAATGTATCATTAACTAATTATAATTTTAAACCTAAAAGATTTAAAAGAATATTAAATGGTGAAATTACTGAGGAATCAGGATTTTCATATGAGTTAAATATCGAATTTCAAAACGACAAAAAACGATTGACACTAACATTGCCTATGGGTGTTAAAACAGGTTGTGTTATTAAAACTAATGAGTTATCAGATTATTATATTGGCGATGAAGAAGATTATAATATTGAGATTTTTTATGAAAGTTCTAAAAAAGAAAAAATTAAGGATTTAACAATCTATCAAACAAAGACAGGCTCTGAATTACATTATTTTATTTAATATGACTATCGGTAATCTTTAACAACGGTTTTATAATTTATAGTAGCACAGGCAATTAACAATCTATCAAACAATTCTTCGCCGAAATATCTACGGTTCACCTTATAGCAGAATTCATCCAGGT
>JAAZCB010000021.1 GCA_012513545.1 Clostridiaceae bacterium | reverse complement strand
TTCAGCACTCTTCCAATATGACTTATTCTGAGAATCGCACATAGTTATTGTAAATGCCGTATGCTCATTATCACCCCACTTAAAATCAGTACTGTTATTTGCCAAATCAATAACACCAACATCCCAACCAAAACAGAACTTGTCTAAAGAGCTTGTTCTAGCCCAACATTCTATTTTGATAAGATTGTCTGTCAAAGCAATTGCACGATACATATGCCAATCATCATTAGTGTATAAATAACATGCAATCTTCTCATCATAATTTGTTCCCTTAAACTTATCACTGTCACTTATATTAATGGTGAAAATAACTGGCAGTGCTTTTTTGACACGGCTATTATTTTTATCTTGAATCGTAAGTGTAAATGCTGTATGTTCATCATCTATCCAGGAAAAACCATTTACAGGATCAGTTATTTTAAATGTTCCAATATCTCTATTATAATCCATGTTTTTTGTTGATGCGAGCGTCTTATCCCAATGTTCAACTTTTACCACTAAATCAGAAATTGCTCTTGCTGTATATACATTCCATTCATCGCTCATATAAGCATATTCTGTACTAGCTTCAATTGTTGCATCACTTTTTACTACAGGAATTATTTTATCAAAATTTCTGTTAGCAACTTGCTGGTTCGTATCTGTAAATTTATTTCCAGCATCCTTTCCCAACAAAAGGCTCATTGTGATCAGCACTGTCAATACAGCAACAATAGCAAAAACAATATATTTCATCGTTTCATTTGAATTTGTAACTCTTGAATTTGGAGTGGGTTTAATCCTCTTTGCCTGTCTATTTGTTTGAAAGGCATTAACTTGTCTATCATTCGTTCCATTTACAACATCCGTATTTGCTCCACAGTTTGAACAATACTTTACACCTTCGGCAAACTCAGTACCACATTCACGACAAAACCTTTTTTTCATACGTTGAACCTCAACTTTTTCTCCACACTCGCGACAAAAAGCCACTCCAGATTCTAATTCTGCACCACAGTTACAACATTTCATTTGGTATGAGCCCCCTTTATTTTCCGTGATATGTAATAACAATAGCAGCATTTGCCGGATAGACTTTTCCAGCAGACATTATTTTTACATCATTTACAGTAATCGTTTCTATCTTGCCTGGTTTCCGTAATAATCCTAAAGTTAAATCATGCATATTAACACATGACACATTAGTAAAACCTGCATTCTTCAATATGTTCTCAGCCATCTGAAAATTCTGCTCTGAAAAAGGCTCAAGAGATTTTGGAAATCTAATTCCACCATTTCTTAATATTGCCCTCTCATTTTCTTTTTCTGGCATAAGCTTAAACAATAGATATGCTCCACCACCTATAATTGGCCCTCCAACATAGAATAACATCATAAATCCAACTGTGAAATCATCCAAAAATGCTATTTTTATCACACAAATAGTCAAAATAATCAATGACAAAATGATCCATAAACCCGTAAGAATTTCACTAGCGGTACTCTTTTGACTTTGTTGCGCCTCTGAAATATCCAACTCACGCATACGAACCATACGATCAGTTTCTGCTTGCTTAATGCCAGCCTCGTCAATACGACGATATATATGTTCATTTTCACGGGTCATAATAATTTGAGAACCACAATATGAACAAAACATCTTTTCTCGTCCCTCTTCAATTGGAAGACTTGCTCCACACTCTGGGCACTTTACAGAATTAAATTTAACAGCCATTATCTTATCCTCCTAAGCATTTGATTAAAGATCAAGTAAATATGAGCCCTACGTATTTTTCTTAAATCTAACAATCTACGGTCATAATGTTCCAACATCTACTTTGCTAAATATCCTCAAGATGGAGCACCAACTTCTTTTGGACGAATATAATTATTACAAAGAATCCTCTTTACACTTTCTACACCTTTTTCTATGGCTTTTTATCTGAGTTACAGTAGTGCCCGAACAGATACTCCAATACATACACGGGTACGTTAGCTCTTTTTTTATAGTTTTAGTTATATCTTTTCAATTATGGCAATATAATGCTTGCACTACTTCTATTTATATAATCAAATTATCTTTATAAACCATCTCCAACATTACTAATGTTAATTGTTAATCTTTTCAAACCTAACCACAATTTTAATTAAAATAATCAATTATAAAGAATCTTTATTAATATAAATAATTAAAGAATAGTATTTAAGAATAGTCTTAGAAATACCAATATATACATATATCGGCAAAAGGCACTAAAAATATAATATGAAATCCAAAATATTATTGACCTTTACAGACATTTACTTCAAGACGTATAAAATACCTGCAATCTTATTAAACTTTACTAAAACCCTAAAACTCAATTCTCTCTGATACATTTGGTATAAATGTCTAGAGTCCGGCTTGCTTTTTAAAGTGTTCAGATTCGAACACTTTAATTCTTATTAAATATTATATATTTTATTACCGACGGGAACTTCTCTTTTGTGCTTTCAAGTTCATTATACCTTTCTATTTCCCTGACTTTTCTGTTTAACTCGTCGTATTCATAAAGGGTAACTCTGCCCAAGGTGTCAACGACTTTTTCAACATTATTGTTGTTATCATATTGATATATGTTTTCATTATTGAGCCCATCTATTTTTTCAATAAGGCGTCCAAGGTATCTGCCAAGAGTATCTGTTACCCTTTTCACAAAAACTTTGGCATTGTATAAAATCTAGTCCTTTATACAACAATAAAATCGGCAAATTTACTAAAAAAAGAGCCCGATTTCATCGAGTCCTGTAAAAAACTAACATCAATATTTATCACTCATTTTATATCAAAAGGTTTAATTATAATCCTCCATATTGTTGCATTTACTAGCTTGAAATCTAATTCTCCGGGCATATAATTTTCTCATCAGTTTTAGTAAAAACATTAATATAAATAATTTTTATCTTTTATAACTACTTTACTTTTTTCCTTTTCTATTATAGTTTTTAAGTACTCATCAAATTTATCCATATCAAATTCTATATCCGTTACATTATTTTCTTTTTTATATTCCGCCTTCATTTTTTCTTTATACTTATACTGCATCATTTTTATTGGTATAACAACTTTTACTCTTTCCCAATACTCTTCTTCTGATATGCCTGCACCTTTCATATATGCTTGTATTGGTTCTCTTTGCTCATCTGTTGCCTTACTATATGTCTCTTTTGATGATTTAATTCCATTTTCCACTTCTTCATCTGTTACTGAAATACCAGCCTCTTTTGCTAACTGTGTCAATATTTTATCATTTATTAACTGTTCAAAAACAATTTTATTATCTTTTTCTTTTGTAATAAGCTTATACGCTTCAAATTCTTTTTTATATATTTCTTCGCCATTAATAATTGCTATAACCTCATTAGAATCACTTCTGTTTGAAATTTCCACCTGCTTCTTCCCAATATTAAACATAAAATTATTAATATCGTCTGCGCTAACAGCAGCTCCAATTGCAAATACCAGAATTGCAGCTACTATAACAGCAATTTTATATACTTTTTTAAGAGATTTTTCCTGTACATTGTTGCCATTCAATTTGTTAATAAGATTATTTTTAAACTCGGTACTCACTTTTATCTTATCCATTGCTGATTTGTAAACATTTTTACTCACTATCAGCATCCTCCTCCAATTTAAATTTCAGTAGTTTTCGTGCTCTGTGAAGTTGTGAGCCAACAGTAGATTCCTTATAGCCTAATATTTTAGCAATTTCTGCTATACTGTAACCCTCGAAATAGAACAAATGAATAACAATACGGTACTTGGCAGGCAATTGAAATACTGCTTGCAGTGCATCATTTTCTCTCGGTGTAAAATCGTATGTACCTTCGCTAATCGGTAAAGTTTTTCTAAACCATGCTGTTTTTAAACGATTTTTGCAAATATTAATAGCAACCCTAATTAACCATGCTTTCTCGTGGGAGTCACTTTCAAAATTCGGTTTTCTTTTGATTAATTGCAAGAGAGCATCTTGTACTACATCTTCAGCATCATTCATATTCTTCATATATGAAAAAGATACTCGAACAATCATATCAGAATATTTTTCAACTATATTGTTTATATCCACGTACTTACCTCCCTCACTACTAATACAATTCATGATATCAAAATATTGCACTAATTAAAAATTTTTTATTATTTTTCATACACAGGTTATAGTTTTCCCTTCATCCGTGCATTGTGCTCCGTATGAAGAACCTTATTATTAATGCGTACTTAAGTATTTTAGGCAACAAAAAGTCAAAAGTTAAGTATCAAAGGTATCCGCCTGTCTTTACTGGCAATAGCAGCAGACGGGAACAAGCCGGATAACATTTTTT
>JAAZCB010000199.1 GCA_012513545.1 Clostridiaceae bacterium | reverse complement strand
GTGCTTCCTAGCTGGCGCATTCCGCTTGCGGATTTGAACGGCGATGGCAAGGTTAATTCTACCGATTATGCATTATTGAAAAGGGTAATCCTTGGAACAGCGACATTACCTGGTAATAGCGGTAGTGGAGGAGCGGTAATTGACTGATCATATAAACACTGATATATTGGTATTTTTACAATCAAACCCCGGTTATACCGGGGTTTTTATTTCATTTGATTGGGGCAAGCAGCGGAATAGGCAGAGAGCTTGCAAAAATTCTCTCAAGGGAAAACTACTGTCTCGGCCTGGCGGCAAGAAGTGCTGACCTGCTTGAAAGCCTGAGTAAGGAACTGAATACGGATTCTTATATTAAACATACTGGATGTTTCAAAGCCTGATGACGCAATGACCGAATTACGTCAATTGATACATGAAATGAATGCTGTGGATCTCATTGTTTTCTGCTCAGGAACAGGGTTTGTGAACCCGGAGCTTGACTGGAAAAATGAAAAAGCCACCATTGACGTAAATGTAACTGGTTTTTGTTGTATAGCAAACACTGCTTAAAGTATTTTATTGAAAAGGATTCCGGCCATTTTGTCGCAATATCTTCTGTCGCCGCATTGAGGGGAAGCGGGGACAGCCCGTCTTATAATGCTTCAAAGGCATTTATGTCAAATTACCTTGAAGGGCTTTTGTGTATGGCAAAAAAAATGAAGAAAGATATCAAGGTAAAGATATAATGCCCGGTTTTGTAGACACTAAAATGGCTCAGGGAGAGGGCTTGTTCTGGGTTGCATCACCTATGAAAGCTGCTGAACAGATTTATGGAATTATTAATGGTACAAGATATTCGGGTTACGTCACAAAAAGGTGGCGTATTATAGCCTGGCTTTTGAAGGTGCTTCCAAAGTGGATTTACTGTAGGTTGTAAAAGGTGAGGTTGGAGGTTGTTGGGTTGGAGGTTGTAGTCGGTTTACGCTAATTACATTATTATTACACAAACTTAAGTTTCGAGCCTACAGAGGCTGTAAATTCAGCTCGGGCTCCCCAAACTCGCTTCGCGTAGAACAATGGTCCGCTTTTCCTCGCCCGGATTAACAGCCTCTAGTAGTCTCTACACAATGTTTGTTCCATAATAATGCAATTAGCTGCTTCGCGGCAGAAATTATAAGTTATTGGTCTATTTTCCAAATCAAAAAGGCTAGAGCTTATTTAAATCTTTTATCGACTATTGTGCCCTTATACATACCCTTTGGTGCAATATGAATACCGAGCTCCTTTTCACACTTTTTAATGAACTGAAGCTCCCTTTCCGTTGCTATGGAAACTACAGTACCGGTGTTTCCGTTTCTCCCGCTCCTTCCGGCGCGGTGGACATAATCCTTTATATCCTCGGGAATGTTCACATTGAAAATATGTGTCACTCCTTCAATGTGCAGTCCGCGTGCAGCTATGTCCGAGGCGATTAAAAGCTGCAGCTTCCCAGCCCTGAAAGCTTCCATCGTTTTTTTTCTGTCAAGCTTCCGGCTCGAGCCATGAATTCCCTCGGCATTCAAACCGTGATATTTCAGCTTTGAAGTAAATATCTCAATTTCATTACCCTGGTTATTTACAAATACTATTGCCCTCTCAGGCTCGAGAATTCTTACCAGCTTGCGCAAAACCTCTATCTTATCCCTTCGCTCCGCAAGAAAGCAAAGATGAGTGATGTTTTCCGGCACTGAGAGCTTCTCCTCTACCAGTATTATTACAGGTTCTTTCATCTGTCCTCCCAGACTAACCTTTGTTTTTTCCGGCATGGTTGCTGAAAATGCCATAAGCTGCCTTTCCTTCAAAGTGCTTTTAATTACTGCCTTGACAACCTCCACATTGCTTTCATCCATCAGCCGGTCTGCTTCGTCTATTATAATTGTCTTAATTGTGTGCGCAGTTATTTTCCTTTTCTTAATTAACTCCAGAATCCTTCCGGGAGTACCGACGATAATATTAGGCCTTTCCTTGAGTTTCTCAATCTGCCTGTCAATATTGACGTTTCCGATCATTGCAGCTCCACTTATGTCAATTCCCGAGTTTTTTGAGAGTCGCTCAATCTGTCTCATTATCTGCACTGCAAGCTCATGGGTAGGAGAAAGAATAATCGCCTGCATTTCCTTTAATGAAGCATTAAGCTTCTCATACAAGGGCAGCAGATACGCCAGGGTTTTCCCTGTACCCGTTCCGGACTGGGCAATAATATCCCTGTTTTTCAAGGCCTCAGGAATAACCCTTTGCTGAACATCTGTAGGCACAGTAATGTTTTCCTTTTCCAGGGCTGTTATCAGTTTGGGGTCAAGTCCTGTGGCATCAAATGATCCTGACATGTTTCATTCTCCTTTTTTATTCCTCTCAATTTCTTCTGCAAGCTCATTAAGGTATACCCAGCGCTCCATAGCTTCTTCCAGCTGTTTTTCAAGCTGTTCCTTTTCCAGAGTAAGCTTTTGAAGGCGTTCATAATCACTTGCGGCCTCCTCCAACTGCACAGTAACTTTGGAAATTTCCTTTTCCAGGCCGGCAATAATACCGTCAATCTGCTCAAATTCCTTTTGTTCCTTGTAGGAAAACTTCTGGGGTCTGTCCTTTTTGTTCTCTGTTCCGACCTTTACACCATTACAAGGAGTCTTCAGACTGCTGTCCTCCGGTATGCGTTCTCTTCTTTGAACGCACTGTATATAGTCATTATAATTCCCTTCATACCGCGAAACTACACCTTTTCCTTCAAAAGAAAATATCCTGTCCACCACCCTGTCAAGAAAATAGCGGTCGTGGGACACTGCAACAACAGCTCCCTGGAATTCGTCAAGGTAGGCCTCAAGAATTGTCAGCGTCTGAATATCAAGGTCGTTTGTAGGCTCATCGAGCATAAGAACATTGGGTGCTCCCATAAGGATGCGCAAAAGGTACAGACGTCTTTTTTCCCCGCCGGATAGCTTAGATATGGGCGTCCACTGGACAGCCGGGGGGAACAGGAATCTTTCAAGCATCTGCGAAGCGCTGATAACTCCCTCCGAAGTAGTTAAAAACTCAGCCTGCTCCTTAATGTATTCTATCACCCTCAAGCTCTCGTTCATATCCTCGTTCTCCTGGGAAAAGAAACCTATTTTTACCGTCTCACCAATTGTGACATTACCGGTATCCGGTTCCAACCTTCCTGCAGCGATTTTAATCAAAGTAGATTTTCCACTGCCGTTAGGCCCGATTATACCAATCCTGTCGTCCCTTTGAAGAATATAACTGAAGTCTTTTATAAGATCTTTTCCGGGGTAGCTTTTGCTTACGTTCTCAATTTCAATAATCTTTCTACCCAGACGGGAAAAACCAGTCTGTATTTCAACCTTTTCTTTTTCCTTAGGTCCGTCCTCTTCAGTAAGCTTTTCAAACCTGTCTATTCTTGCCTTCTGCTTGGTAGAACGTGCCTGTGCTCCTCTTCTTATCCACTCAAGTTCCCTGCGTATAAGACCCTGGCGTTTTCTCTCGGAGGCTTCCTCAATTTCCTCTCTTTGTGCCTTCATTTCAAGGTATTTGGAATAGTTGGCCGTATAGCTGTATAGCCTTCCTCCGTCAAGCTCAATTATCCTGTTAACCACTCTGTCAAGAAAATATCTGTCATGCACTACCATTAGCAGTGCGCCTTTTCTCCTGTTGAGATATTTTTCCAGCCAGTCTACAGTATCATTGTCAATGTGGTTGGTAGGCTCATCTAAGATTAACAGGTCCGATGGAGTTATAAGGGCGCTTGCCATGGCAACCCTTTTACGCTGCCCACCGGATAATTTTGCTACATCAGCCTGAAAATCAGTTATTCCAAGCCTGGTCAGAACATTTTTGGCTTCGGTTTCAAATGACCAGGCATCCAAGGCATCCATCTTACGGGTTAATGCTGCAAGTTCATTTTCAATAAGGCTGTTATCAGGATTATTTTCAAAGTTCAGAAGTGCGTTTTCATACTCCCTTAAAAGCTTCATTATTGGTGAGCTTCCCTTGAAAACCTGCTCCAACACAGCAGTTCCCTCTTCAAAGTATGGATTCTGTGGCAAAAAGTTGACTGCTATGCCATTTGTATATATAATCCTGCCGCAATCCGCAGCTTCATGTCCGGCAATTACCTTGAGCAGGGTGGATTTGCCTGTCCCGTTGATACCTATAAGGCCAATCTTTTCACCCTCACTGATGCTCAAGGATATTTCATTGAACAACAGCTTTTCACTATAGCTTTTTGATATCTTCTCTGCAGATAAAATATTCATAATACACCTTTAACTGTACATTTCTTTTCTCAACGTCTGTATTTCTTCGTTTTCAAGGTACTCGTCATAGGTCATCTGCCTGTCTATAATACCCTTTGGAGTTATTTCAATTATTCTGTTTGCAACCGTTTGTACAAACTGGTGGTCATGTGAAACAAACAAAATCGTCCCCTTGTAGTTAATCAGCCCGTTATTCAAGGCAGTAATGGACTCAAGGTCAAGATGGTTTGTAGGCTCATCAAAAAGAAGCACATTCGCACCCGAGAGCATCATTTTTGCAAGCATGCAGCGTACTTTCTCACCTCCGGAAAGCACACAGGCCTTTTTCAAGGCTTCTTCTCCCGAAAACAGCATTCTTCCAAGCCAGCCCCTCAGAAAGGTCTCAGTCTGGTCACTTGAATACTGTCTGAGCCAGTCCACAAGATTAAGATCAACTCCGTCAAAAAACTCTGAATTGTCCTTAGGGAAATAAGCCTGTGAAGTGGTTACACCCCATTTGAACTCTCCGCTGTCCGCCTTCACTTCTTCCATAAGTATCTGAAACAAAGTAGTCTTTACCAGACCGTCAGGACCGACAAAAGCAATTTTGTCGCCTTTATTTACAACAAAGCTTACATCATCAAGCACCTTTTGACCTTCAATTTCCTTGCTGATACCGTTTACCATAAGAAGATCATTTCCAGCCTCCCTTTCAGGCTTGAAATCAACAAACGGGTACTTACGGGGGGAAGGCTTTATATCCTCAAGGGTAAGCTTATCCAGCAGCTTTTTACGTGAAGTTGCCTGCTTTGACTTAGAGGCATTTGCGCTGAAGCGCTGTATGAATTCCTGAAGCTCCTTTATTTTGGCTTCGGTTTTTTTATTGGCATCCCTTGCCTGCGCAAGCGCCAGCTGGCTTGATTCATACCAGAAGTCATAGTTACCTGTATAAAGCTGTATTTTTCCATAATCAATATCTGCTATATGGGTACAAACCTTGTTTAAAAAGTGCCTGTCATGGGATACAACAATAACCGTGTTTTCAAAGTTGTACAAGAAGTTCTCAAGCCATGTTATAGCTGATATATCCAGGTGGTTTGTAGGCTCGTCAAGGAGAAGTATGTCCGGATTCCCAAACAGTGCCTGAGCAAGCAGAACCTTGATTTTCTCGTTGCCATCCAGGCTTTTCATAAGCCTTGAATGGTACTCTTCTCCTATTCCAAGACCATTTAAAAGGGTGGCCGCCTCCGACTCTGCCTCCCAGCCGTTCATTTCGGCAAATTCAGCCTCAAGGGAAGACAACTTTATACCATCCTCCTCAGAAAAATCCGCCTTAGAATAAAGAACCTCTTTCTCATCCATTATCTCGCAGAGCCTCTTATGGCCCATCATTACAGTCTTTATAACCTCATATTCGTCAAATTCAAAGTGGTTCTGTTTTAAAACTGCTATTCTTTCACCCGGGCCAATTGACACCTCGCCCTTGTTGGCCTCAATCTCGCCCGAAAGAATTTTCAAAAAAGTTGATTTCCCTGAACCGTTAGCTCCAATAAGTCCATAACAGTTCCCTGGTGTAAATTTGATGTTTACGTTTTCGAATAAGGCACGCCCTCCGTACCTTAATGATATTCCTGTTGTTGTGAGCATTTCATTACCATCCTTCTCTTCGCAATTTTTATATTATACCACAACAAGACTGCTTTTGTCGCCCCAAAAAATAAAAACCCTCCTTTTTAGAAGAGGGTCTTTATATAACCGAATGGTCCCTTTTACCAGCCAAGTTTCTCTTTTATCGCAGATGTAAGCAGATCAGCCATTTTCTGATGGGTCTTTATGCTTGGGTGCCAATCTTCGCCGTAACCGTCGGATTCCTGTTGCTGAGGGTATTCAAGGAAGTATACCTTTTTGTCTCCGGCAGAATTATAGCTGTCAACAACCTTGTTAAGATATCCCCTGCATATTGTAATGCTGTCACCCCAGAGCATAGGTCCCATTGTACAGAATATGTGAGCATCGGGGTATTGTGACCTGACCTTTTTAACCAGATCCTTGTAAGCATTTACAAATGAAGATTCACCTGGAGCACTTACACTGAAATCATTTGTTCCGAGATTAATAACAACAACATCAGGGGTCCATTTGCTGTAATCCCAGGTAGTGGACTCCTGAGGCATTATACGTGGATAAAGGAAGGGCATCAGTTCATTTGTGTTTCCACCGTAGTTGCTTACAACTCCCTTGCCTGAGTACGAGACACAAATCTGGTCTGCATTGAGAGCCCTGCAGGTTATGGATGCATAAGACATATATGAGTTTTCATTTGGCGGTGTAAACGGTTGTGATTTGTCGGTGCCTTCGTTCCCATATGCACAGGTAATTGAATCACCTATAAACTCTATTTTCCTTTCAGCTTCCGGCGGAGGCGCCAAAAGCTTTCCACTGCCGAAGTCAAATCCTAGGAACTGTGTAACTCCTACCTGAGCTTCAGTTCTTTTGAACAAGGTTACATTATGCTTTCCATTCGAAAGACCTGATGCAAGGGTAATAGTTTTGGTGGTGTTGTTTATATTTATTGGCGTTTTTACTACACCGTCGATTATTACGTTAAACCAGTTGTCACCCTGGGACTTTATAGTAGCTTTAACCTCTGTGCCTTCAAAATTGGCAGTTATGGTGCTTGCAGTCCATGCGAACCTTGGGCCTTTGGAGTCACTGAAATCAAATCTTCCAGTATATCCTATACCCGGTGTACCTGTATTGGGTATAGTAGGAGTAGGTGATGCAGGAATTGAACCAATTGGAATCTCAGTAATTATACCCAGTATGTACCTTTTTAAAATTGTATAATCAGTTGAGTTGATCTTGGAATTCCTGTCGAGATCGGCAATACTTGTATCGTCAGATGCCGGAAAAACATCTATCTTCCCTAATATATAGCGTCCCAACAATACGTAATCGGTTGAATTGACTTTTTCATCACCGTTCAAGTCTCCATACCTAACAGGCTCAGCATATACAGAAATACATAAAACAGTAATAATAAGACTTAGAAGCAGCAATGGAACCAGTAGCTTTCTCCTCATATTATACCTCCCAAAAAAAAATAAATGTAATACTAAAATTATATCACAAAATAATCCTTATTAATTACAAAACATAGAAAAAGCTCTAGGAGATCAAACCCCAGCACTTTTTCACCGGTTCCATCCGGGAAATGGTAAAAAGTAAAAGGCATTCAAATCATTTTAGATAAGAATGCCCTTATACTTATGGGAAATAGTTTAGAAATGTTTAAGCTATATAAATAATTGCATCAAATTGCCAAATCTCCTTCTTGACCGGTTCTGATACGTATAACTTCCTCAACATTGTAAATAAATATTTTACCGTCTCCTATCTCACCAGTCCATGCACTTTTAATCAGTGCTTTTTTTATTACATCTACATCCTCATCTCTTACAACAAGATCAATCATTACCTTAGAGAGCAGATCTACCTGGTATTTTTCACCACGCCAGGCTTGTGTTATTCCCTTTTGTGCCCCCTGACCCATTATATCGGTTATCATGATTCCCGGATAACCGCCTGCTTTTCCCAAAGCCTCACGTACATCTGACAATTTTTCCGGACGAATAACTGCTTTAATTTGTTTCATGATTACTACCCCTTTCAATTATTCTTTAACAGCCTCAAGTTTATTTTTTGCATATGCTGGACCAGGAACAGTATGCATATCCTCCGCTATAAGCGAGTAGGGCATCTTATGCACCTGAAACTCAGGATAAGCCTGGTTTCCATGTTCAAATGTGTCAAGCCCTTCAATTTCCTCTTTAAGAGATACACGAATGCCCATTGTTGCCTTGATAGCTACCCATATAATCATTGAAGCTGCGAAAACAAAGGCAGCAACAACTATAACACCTAAAGCCTGTTTGATAATAATTCATAGCCGCCGCCGAAAAATAATCCGTTTGGAGTGCTTATTCCCGCAATTCCATCCTGGGCAAACAAACCTACAAACAGCGTCCCCAGAACACCATGCACGAGGTGTACCGACAAGGCACCTACCGGATCATCCAGCTTCATGCGATCAAAGAACATAACAGACAATACTACCAGTACACCTGAAATTGCTCCTATAATTATTGAACTCGGCACACTTACAAAAGCACAGCAGGGTGTGATGGCAACAAGTCCTGCCAGTAAACCGTTGATTGACATTCCCAGATCAGGTTTGCCGATAATCAACCATGCAGTTGCAGTAGAAGTCAGTATAGCTATAATACCCGCTGTATTTGTTGTTACCAGTATATGGGACATAGCTATTGGGTCTACAGCCATAGTGGATCCAGGATTAAATCCGAACCAGCCCAGCCACAAAATAAATGCTCCTATAGTCGCAAGACTCATATTATGACCTGGAATAGGATGTACCTTGCCGTCCTTGGTATATTTACCGACTCTTGGACCAAGGATTATTACTCCTGCCAATCCAGCCCATCCTCCAACGGAATGAACTACTGTACCGCCGGCAAAATCCAGCATCCCCATTTCTGAAAGGAATCCGCCACCCCAGATCCAATGTCCGACAATCGGATATACAATAAGTGTCAGTAAAAAGGAAAATACAATGAAGGATATATACTTGATTCTTTCTGCCACAACACCTGAAACTATGGTAGCTGCTGTTCCGCAGAATACCAGCTGAAAGAAGAACTTAGCCCAGAATGGAATCCCCGCCCAGGATATGGCAGAGTATACTCCCTGATAGGCATCTCCAGTAGCAGGGGAATTATCTGCTCCACCAGCCATAAACAGCCCGTTCAATCCTACAAATCCGTTTCCATCTCCAAACATAAGACCCCATCCCAGTACAAGAAAACCCAGAGAAGATACTGCAAATACAATAAAGTTTTTCGAAAGTATATTAACTGCATTTTTCTGGCGGGCAAACCCGCTTTCTACAGTTGCAAAGCCTAGATTCATAAAGAATACAAGGGCACCAGCAATAATTACCCACAGGGTATCAACCATAACTTTCATTTCCATAATATAACCCCTTTTCATATAATTTTATGTTTGATTTTCCAACATTTGTTCGTTATATGATCATCGCAGGGATAAGACCTGCGTTTTTTTATAAAAAAACGTGTATTCCATTTTTTTGGAATACACGCCCATGTGTATTATTTAGTAAGTTAAAATTTTATTAACAGATTATATTTTTTATTATTTTCGAAACCCGGGTGCACCTTGGCCTCATTTGTTTTTAGTATTTCTTTTTTGCCTGATTTCCCTTCGGGAAATGGCTCTGTTAAAAAGCTCGGGGGTATCGAACCCCTCTCGCTTTTTGCCTGATTTCCCTTCGGGAAATGGCTCTGTTAAAAAGCTCGGGGGTATCGAACCCCTCTCGCTTTTTGCCTGATTTCCCTTCGGGAAATGGCTC
>JAAZCB010000198.1 GCA_012513545.1 Clostridiaceae bacterium | reverse complement strand
TTTTCTTATTCGGCACTTCCGACATAGAAGCAAGGTCCTTAGTCATCACACCATTTTCGATGGTCTTTATGGAGGCAGCTTCAATCTTATCCGCAAAGTCGGATAACTCCTTTATTCCATCAAGCTCTCCCCTCTTTTTTAATGCCCCGGTCCATGCAAAAATGGTTGCCATAGAATTTGTCGAAGTTTCTTCTCCCTTAAGGTGCTTATAGTAGTGCCTTGTAACTGTTCCATGAGCTGCTTCATATTCGTAATTCCCATCAGGAGAAACAAGCACTGATGTCATCATTGCAAGGCTTCCAAAGGCCGAAGCAACCATATCGGACATGACATCACCGTCATAATTCTTGCATGCCCAGACTATACCGCCCTCTGACCTGACAATACGGGCAACCACATCATCTATCAGCGTATAAAAATACTCTATTTTGTTCTTTTCGAACTCATTTTTATACTCATTATCATAGACTTCCTGGAATATATCCTTAAACCTGTGGTCATAAACTTTTGATATTGTATCTTTTGTTGAAAACCAAAGATCCTGTTTCTGATCAAGTGCATAACTAAAGCAGGCTTTTGCAAAGCTTCTGATAGACTCATCGGTATTATGCATTCCCAATATTATGCCAGGACCTTTAAAATCGTGTATTGTCTGTCTTGACTCCTCACCGTTTTCATATGTAAATACAAGTTCTGCTTTACCTGCTCCCTTTGCATAATACTCTACATTCTTGTAAACATCTCCATAAGCATGCCTTGCAATGGAGATCGGTTTCTTCCAGGTCTTAACAAAAGGTTTGATACTATCCACAATAATCGGTGATCTGAATACTGTTCCGTCAAGAATAGCCCTTATTGTACCATTAGGACTTTTCCACATTTTCTTAAGGTTATATTCAGTTACTCTTTGGGCATTAGGAGTAATTGTGGCACACTTTACACCAACACCATACTTTTTTATTGCCTGGGCAGCTTTTGTTGTAACCTCATCATC
Organism: Clostridiaceae bacterium; assembly: GCA_012513545.1. The sequence continues at coordinate 10,529 of JAAZCB010000198.1, read as the reverse complement.
TGTTTTGTCCCTGTTTTCAAGTCCCAGGTCATAATATTCAGTATTCAATTCGATATATGGCTCTAAAAGGTTTTCTTTTATCATTTTCCATATAATCCTGGTCATCTCATCTCCATCCATCTCAACTAACGGAGTTTTCATCTTAATTTTTTCCATAATCAATTCCCCTTATTATATATTTTTAATGTATGTTTATCATAATCAGCAACGAACACACTCTTTTATACATTCTTATAATGTGTTCAGTATATTTGAATTATACTAAGTATTCCCTGTATTTGTCACGAAAATGATTTTACATAAAATATAATTTTCGTGTTAATGCATTAAGGAAATTGAAGCGCGATACAAAATCTTTATCGAGTCCAATATACTTATAAATAATTATGAATTTATCAATGGAATTTATAAACACCCTATTATTTTAAATTAAAAACCATCTATAATCAATACATATTTGCTTCAAATTACCCATTATTACTTATAGGTATAATTTACGGGATATAGTTCTTAAGGTCCATGGAAAGAAAAAAAAATCTCTGATAAAATATATATATACGTACTGGAAAGGCGGGTGTCCGCTCTGCTTACCAAATTATACCTAAAGCTTCGCAATAAAGTAATTCCAAGCATAAGGTACTTTCTTCTTGTCTCTGTACCAAAGTATTTACATTCAGCCAGGAATTCCAGAGTTAAAATATCAGTTTTTTTAGTTATTGTAGCTCTGACTCTGGTTACTTTTTCTCTGCCTTTTTTATTTGAAAGAATGTTGAATCATTCTACAGCTAGCAAAGAATCTTTGAATATTACTTACAAAGAATTCATAGAAAATGTTGAGTCCGGTAATATATCCTCTGTTATAGGGTACAGTCAAAGTTCAAAAAAAATTAGCGGAAGATATGCTGACGGTAAATTTTATATAACTGACAGTCCTCAGTCCAATGACCTTAAAAAATATTTACTTGAACAGGGTATTAAATTTGAAGATAAAAGCTTTTTACAAAAACTTCCCGATACGATAATTGCTGTTATTAGCGCTATACTTCCAATGCTTCTCTTAATAATTGCCTTTACCATAATAATGGGAAAAGTCATTAAAAAACAGTCCTCCAGCGGGGGCGCTAAATTCGACATAATAAAAAAATGCAGTATTACTTTTGAAAGTGCAGCGGGTAATGAGGAAGCCAAAGAAAACATGATGGAGCTTGTTGATTTTCTTACATCTCCTCAGAAATTCAAAAAATTCGGTGTAGTACCTCCTAAGGGTACAGTCTTGTTCGGACCTCCCGGAACAGGAAAAACTCTTCTTGCAAAAGCACTTGCCGGTACGGCTGGAGTGCCTTTTATTGCTGTCTCCGGTTCTGATTTTGTTGAGAAGTATGTAGGAGTGGGTGCCTCAAGAATAAGACAATTGTTTCAATTCGCTCGAAAGGTCAGCCCCTGTATAATTTTTATTGATGAAATAGATGCTCTTGGTAAGCGCAGCGCAAGCGATGGTTCGGGTTCAGGGGATGAAAGGGACCGAACCCTGAACCAGATTTTAGTTGAAATTGACGGTTTCTCAGGAAGTGAAGGAATTATAGTAATTGGTGCTACCAACAGGTTGGATATGCTTGACCCTGCCCTGATTCGTTCAGGAAGATTTGACAGGCAGATCCAGGTAGGTCTTCCAGATGTTGATGCAAGGCTCGCAATCCTTGAGCACCATTCAAAAAATAAGCCCCTAAGCAGCGATGTCGATCTGAAGGAAATTGCCAAAATGACCGTATACATGTCAGGAGCAGACCTTGCAAATATTATGAATGAGGCTGGCATCTATGCAGTAAGAAACGGTCATAACTCTATAACCATGAAGGATATAGACCTTGCTGTAAGTAAGATCCAGGCTGGAGAGGAAAAAAGAAACAAGAAAAACATTACTTCAAAAGATAAAGAGATTACAGCCTACCATGAAGCCGGACATGCAATCACTGCCAAACTTCTCTCGGGAGTTACCGTTTCAAAGGTCACTATTATGCCTACTACCAAAGGTGCCGGAGGATACACCCAGTTTCTTCCTGAGGAAAAGATGTTTTCCACAAAAAAAGATTTACTTAATGAAATAGCAATTTTTCTTGGCGGAAGAGCAGCCGAAGAGATAATTTTCGGCGAAAACGAGGTGACAAACGGAGCAAGTAGTGACTTAAGAAAAGCAACACAAATTGCAGTCGACATGGTTAAAAACTTCGGAATGAGTCAGAATGTCGGTCTCGTCAGTTTTATCGACTCTATAAACGATCCTTCCTCCAATATAAGCCACAGTGTAGTTGAAAAAGAGGTTAAGGATATTATAGAAGGTGTATACAAGGAAACCAAAAGCCTTCTGAAAAGCAACTCCACCTGCCTTCGCAAAATAGCTACAATGCTTCTGGAAAGGGAAACGATTTTCCGAAAGGATGTTGACAACATAGTTGAGGCATCGATGTTTGAAAGAGATGAAACATGATTTTGATATCCCCCTGAAAAATACACACCCTAAACAAATAAATGCCATTTATATGAATTTACATTTATATAAATGGCATTTATAGTTTATTACTCAACTATCCCACGGGATTTATGAGCTGCTTGCTGCTAAAGCATCATTTCTCACCAACCGCCGCCAGGCCAACCTCCACCTCCTGGCCAGCCTCCGCCGCCACCTCCACCAGTAGCATTAGGATTCCATCCGGAACTGTCCAACCATGCAGCTCTTTTTATAAGGAAGTTCTTCAGAATTGTTATCTGTTCCTCCCATGTCTGTGTAGTCTGGGTTCCGAAACCACCTACGGTAGCAGTGTTAAGGATATTCCATTTCTGGAAGTTACGCTTTGCAGCGTTGTCTAATGGTTCAGTCAGCCCATCTACTATAGCAGTCAGTTGTGCATCTGATAAAGGACCACGACGTAACTCCTGCCAGCGGGCACTGATTTTACTCTGGAAATTAGGATCCTGCATAAGTGTGTTATACCAGTCACAGGTTGTACCCATACCACCGAATCCCCCCATCATTGACTTGAACTGCCAGCCTTGTATAGAGGAGGAACCTCCACCCATGCCACCAAAGCCGGTGAAACAGTCAAAGCCAAGGTCAAAGTCCCACAGAGGACCAGCTTTGAGCTTTTCATTGCGCTCCTTGTGAATATATGTGCTGCGCATGTATGAGTCACCCTGGCGAGCCATCTCGTTTAAAATGATAAAATCTACAAAGGAATCAACGTCTATGTATGCAGGATAACCATTTTGCGGGTCTGAAGGATTAGAACTGTGAATAGAGTTGTGCACCTTTTGGATATAATTTGTTATCCATGCCAGTTGTTCAGGCTTCAAATCATCCGGATCCTTTAACTCCAGATCACTCCATCCGTTACCTTTTATAATCGGTTCTTCGGCTGCCGACATGTTAAACTGCATAAGGTATCCACCGGTAATATCCGGTTCTGACAGGTCATCTTCCTTTAGCTTCTTCAGATTGATGCGTTCTTTATTGATTTCCAATACTTCTGTAAGCAAGTACACACCCTGGTAATCATCAGATGATACAGGCTGGCTGTCAAAGTTGATATATACTTCTACATGTTGGTAGCGTGGTGTCAGCAATCCCAATGTTTTTCCCAACTCATAGGCCAGGGCATTACGTATCAGCGATTTGTCCGGAAAGGGTGAAAGCAGTGCCCAGTCACCATCTGCCGGCATTCCCAGGATAGAAAGTTTATTATCATTGTCTTCATTATCCCACAATTCAAGCCTGTAAGGTGTTTTCTCAAACCTGGAAGAAGATTGCCCGCGTATATGGAAGCCGCCACGAGTAGCAACAGAAGGAGTTTGCACTAACGATGCCTCATTATTTTTCGGTTCTACTACCATAATTGCTACATCCTTGTAATCACGCTGAGGTTTTCCTCCGCCATAAGCGTCCAATATTACTATCGGTAAATCATGCTTGTTGTCAATTGCACTGGCAATATATACAGCCGATCCCATTGCACCGCTTGCAGTTCCGTTATTAAATGCCTGTGCTCTCAACTGTGTGGTCTTCGTAAACGTCAATGCACCTGTATAAACTTTTGAACTGCTGTTTGGAACACTGCCATCAGTTGTATACCGGATCTCTGTACTGCTGACATTGGAACTTAAAGAAACCGTTACCTGATTGCTGAAGGTACAGCTTGATACGGAAAATGCTATATCGCCTGCCAATTTATCACTATTACCCGGTTTTTGTGTCGGAGATGCCGGATTGCTTGTTTCAACTGGAAATTTATCTATGAGCCCTAGTAAACGTCTTTTTAATAACGTAAAGTCTGTCGAATTAGTAGAACCATCACCATTGAGGTCTGACACAGCCTTATCACTTGGCGGCAGAATGCCCAGAATTTCCCTCCTCATATAAGAGTAATCTGTTGAGTTCACTGCGCCATCAGAGTTTAAGTCACCATATAAGGGTTCCGCTCTGACAAACATAACAGAAGTAATGTTTATTGAGAGTGCAACAACTGATGACAAGATCAAAAAACGACCTTTTTTCATACAAAAATACCCCCATTAAAATAAATTTTGTTAATCCGATTTAATACTATAACATTCCAAACCATCTTTCAATTAAAATATTACAAAATAAAACCAGATTATACAAACAAATTTTAATGCTCCTTGAATTAAGCTCACATATTATTCTCCATGGGATATTTTTTACGAAGCATTGTTTTTGTGATTGATATTTTAAAGTAAGAATTAATTCTCAACAACCTATAAACTATATAAAAAGAGCTAATAATTTATGCAGAAAACGATTCTGCTTAAATTATTAGCTCCTTATCATCTGAAATAAACAATGAAAATATATTGTGTATTTACTAAGATAAAGTTACTAATCCTAGAAGATACCTTCTCATTAATGTATAGTCTGTTGAATTAACCTTTTTATCCCCATTCAAATCTGCTGCCCTCAGAAACTCCTCCGAATCCTCGCTAATTATTCCGAGCAAATATCTTCTCAACATCGCATAATCTGTTGAATCAACTCTTCCACTGCCATTCAAGTCGCCTTTTATGAAGCTGGTTACAACAGGCTCCACTCCAAACTTGAGGGCATCCCTGACATAGGCGGTAACTTTATCGTTATCTCCAGGGTCGCTTGATATTTTTGAGTTATATGAATAGTCATCTGCCTGGTTATAAGCAGACAAACCTTCTATCCTGAAGGATATTGTCCCTGTACTTGCACCCGGTAAAAGCTTGCCGGTGTCAGTTGCAAAAGAGATTTCACAGTATGTATCGGCACCAGCTACCGGATTATTAATTTTTTGTATTTTGCTAGTTACCTTTTCATTTCCATAAACTGAGTATTCACAGGCAAAAGTATTCTGATCGTTACCGTCATTTGTAAACCAGTAACGAACCTTTATGTCCGATAGATTTATAGACGAAGTACCCGTATTCTTAATTTCAATTGTAGATCTGATCGTATTCTTTGTTGAATTTTCCGTTCCGCACTTGTACAATACCTTAATTGAAGCATTACTATCCGATGTAGCTTCAGGAACCTCTGATGGAACTGGCGTAGGCTCCAATTTAGGAGGTTCTTCTCCAAAAACCTTAACACCGTTTAAAAACACAGGGATATTTTTATTTACTTCATAAGTATCTGTAACATTCTTTCTGCTCCAGTCGTTGTCTGGATTCCAGTGAATCATATAATTGGAATCCTGTTTTGCTGAAAAAGAAAGCTGAAGTTCCCTGTCTCCATATATTTTCCTTTCACTCCAATCAAGTTCGTAATAGTATGTACCAGCATCATCCCATTTGAAAGGCCCTCTATATTCGACCGGTAAATCCTGCAGTGAAATCTGCTCGTCATATGCAATTGAAAACTTCAGATCATCTATGCTCTGACCAGCTTCCAGCAATTCGCTTATATTAAAGAAATATTTCGCCATCATACCTGTCTCATAATGCGGGGGCTGACTTGATTCATTATGCAAGCGTAATACAATTTGTGTAGACTCATTATTTTCACGCTCAATACGCGCCTCACAGTAGTAATCGTCAGTTCTCGGCTCTTCTGGAGGAAAATCCGGTATTGGCTGTTGCCCTTCACCGTAATATTTAAACAATCCTGCACAGGCACCGACAAATGCAGCATTATAATCAACTGCAACTTCATTGTAAACAAAGTCGGTTGTCACATCCTGATGGTAATCCTGCTTATCAGGTCCCCCCGCAAGCGCACCCCATAAAATATGCCTGTGTTCCAGCGGATCAAGCATGCTTAAGGTTTTTGACCCATGAGCTGCTCTGTGGTGAGGATGCTGTACAAAAGGCAGTCCCTGTTCGTAACCGTAGCCAACTATATACGAATACCCCATAGGGTTCCTTCCCATAATATATTCCATCTGTCCTTTGGCCCAATCGCCAAAATCTGTCCTTTCCGGATGGTATTTCTGATATATGAGAGCACATAACTGGGCAGCCGTGTTATAACGGGCAGAGCCCCAGCCGTTAATCATTATGTATCCAGCCGGTGAGGTTGTATTGTAATTATGGTCGTTAGGGTCCAGATGTTTTGCTTCTCCTGCCGAATGATATTCTATGTTCCAGCGTGAAAAGAAGTCCCATCTCTCATCCTCGGGCAATAAGGCATTAAGCTTTATGAACACTCCTGCCCAAACTACATCCCAGCAATGGGTCCACGTATTGTACCAGGTATTTGTATTGAAGTTCTCAGGAATTATCCTCTTAATATATCCAGTATAGTAGCCTTCATTGTTAATTGAATCAATTTCTCTTACATAGCTTATATCTCCCGTACATTCATAGAGCCATACTGCCGCCCATGCAAGCTCATCCTCATCGTAATCCGATGTATAGTATCCATCGCCATTATGCTTCCCTCTGTATTTCTTTGCAAACTCATACATAGCTTTGGCAACATCAAGACACTTCTTTGCATATTCCGGATCAGAGTCTTTAAAAATCATATATGCAGAACCAAGAGCAGCCGCAGTACTCGCACACACATCACTTCCCGGAGTTTCCTCTGTGGCAAAATCCGCAGGCCTTGGAATATTCGGCGGATAAAGCTCCGGCGGTCCCCAGTAGGAGTGGTCCAAGTCTCCCTCACCAACCATATAGCAAAATGCAATCATATTTCCGTCTTTATCAAGAAAGGAGCAACGCAGGAAAGTATCTGTGAAGTATTTTATTATTTCCAGAATATGTTCTTCCTGCCCAGTTTTTTTAAACTCCTCCCGGAACTCCAGGAAACCCCAACCGAGGGTTCCCGCAGTATAGCTCTGAGGAAGACCGAATCTGACATGATCGCCGGCATCATGGAAACCTCCGTGTACATCGACAGTTCCATCTCCATCGGGATCTAAAATGCTCTTATATTTTTCAATAAAAGATTTAGACAATGATGTATTGGTTAGAGGAATTTTCTCGTCTTCTACATGACAGGCACCCCTCCACTCAATTGGTCCTTCACCGGCTGCCAATCCGCATTTATTAGCATCATAAAAATATATTGACTTTTGCAGTGCTTCTGCAAAGTTGAAGTAATTATAATTCTCCCAGCCTTCAACAGGCTTAAAATCATCCTTTGATACCGCTTCTGCAGCCGACACTGAGCTTAGTGCAAATAGCTGCACTGATACAAGAACAAGTCCCATAAAGATTGAAAGTCCTTTTCTTGAAGCGGCTAAACTCTCTTTCACTTTTTCTGATAAACTCACCTGTAAGCACCTCCCCCCAACAATGTCATTATTTCTGTGCAGGAAACTTATCTATAGTACCGAGTAAGTATCTCTTTATAAAAGCATAATCCGTTGAATTGATGGAACCATTACCATCAACGTCTCCAGCCTTTTTTCCATACTCATACGGAAAATCCTCTATAAGTTCGAGCAAAAATCTCTTGACAGCTGAATAATCGGTTGAGTTCACCTTACCATCACCATTTACATCCCCTAATATATATTTTGCAGGTGGCGGTGTTGGTTCTGTTGGTCCTGTACCGGACGGCTCTTTACCTGATACCTGAACGCCATCCTTATATATAGGAAGATTCTCCAAGGTCTTATAAGTATCACCTATACCGTCATGAGAAAAATCATTTGAAGAATCCCATAGCTTATTTTCATAATAATAAATACAAAACTGCACATAAGTTCTCGCATATACCGGTTTGGGGAAACTTATCTCTACATAATAAATATTTTTCTCTTTGTCATAGGGCTTAAGTTCAGATATTTCGGCATCTGCGGGCGAATAATACACTTTTGTAACAAATTTGGACATATCAATGTTTTCTCCTGCATATTCCGACAAATCGACAAAGTACCTGCAGGATAAACCAGGCTCAAATTGTGGAGGTGATGTAACAATATTATACATATTAAGGTCAACTGTAATACCTGTATTACCTTCCTCGTATATTTTTGCATCTGAGTAGTATTTGGTCGGTTCACCTTCAATACCAGGAGTGTCTTCAGGCATTTGATCTTTTCCAAAATATTTGGACATGCCTGCCATTGCACCAACAAAGCCTGCATTATAGTCCAATCCTGTTTCGCTATATACGTACTCATCAACTACATCATGGTATTCGTCATTTATATCTGCACCACCAACTAAAGCCCCATAAAGGATATGCCTGAAAGGAGAGTTCTTTGTTTCATCGGCAGGCGGGCCTTCAAGTTTTCCACTTGCAGCTCTGTGGTGTGGTTCTTGAGGGTACTTGTCCCCAAAACCAACAACATAAGACATATTGTTCGGGTTATCTCCAAGAATATAGTCAATCTGGCTCTTTGCAAAGTCAAGACAACTCTTGTCACCTGTGTATTTGTAGTAAACAAGCTGAACCATGCTTTCTGCCGCCGGATACTTGCAAACGCCCCAGCTATCTAAAAATTTTATTCCCCCCGGAGATGACTTTAACCTGTTCTGCCAGTAATCCAAATGGTCCTCAGCAATTTCTTTGTACAAAGGATTGGGAGAAAGTGTAGCAAGCTTGGTGAACACTCCGGTCATAACATAATCCCAGCACTGTGTCCAATTGTCATTAAACGAGTTCCCATTGGTGATTCCCTTCTCAACCATCAGCTTGTCAACATTATCCAGGTATGTCTGGTCATCTGTAGCAACATAAAGCCATATTGAGCCCCACATAAGTTCATCAAGATAAGTTCTTGGCAGATAATAGCTTTGTGCTTTACTGTCTCCTCTGTATTTCATACCAAATTCATAAAGATCCTTGGCATATTTCAGACATTTTTCCGCATAGTCCGCATCCCTGTCTTTGTAGTTTAAATACATAAGTGCCAATGCAGCTGCCGCATCACCGGCTACATCAGAGCCGGGATTTTCCGGTGTAGCAGCATAATATGTAGGCCTGTCGTATGTCTGAAGCTCAGGAGGCCCCCAGTATTGATGGTCTACGTCACCGTCACCGCACTGATAGTAAAATGTCGTTTTGTTCGGGAAACATTTGATAAAGTAGTCACAAAAATGCTTTAAAATATTAAGCATGTATTCGTCCTGTCCCTTTTCTATGAAAACATCCGAGAATTCATAGTAAGCCCAGGCGAGAGTAGACGCTGAAGCACATTGTGGCAAACCGAATTTCACATGGTCTCCGCAGTCATGGAAGCCTCCCGTCAAATCAAGTCCCACATCCTTGCCATCTTCAATATGACATGGCCCACGCCATTTTATCCTGTTGTTTCCTGCGTCAGGACCGCACCAGTTAGCTTCGTAAAACAGAATTGATTTGGCAAACGCATCTACATAGTTAAATTTAGGTTCTTCGGCCAGAACCGATTGTGGAATTATTCCTGCCAGAAGAGCAGCAATCAAGGCTAGTATACCTATTCTTTTCATTATGTACCCCCCAATAAATATTTGTTTAAGCTTTATTTAAAAAAATTATTGTTTTTGTGTCAGTAATTAATGTTCCGTCTTAGTCTTAGAACTAGAATTAGAATTAGAATTAATGCAATATTGAACTAAACTAACTTATACCCTAATGTTACTACAATTAAGTAAAAAAATAAATTCAATAATTTGATTAATTCCAGAAATGAACTTTTCTAAGAATTAATCAATTATTTCAAGCAGTTTTCTTTTTAGAGCAGCATAATCTGTAGAATTTACTTTTCCGTCCCCATTCAAATCAGCCGCCTTTAAACCGTCTTTTACAGGAAATTCACCAATTAATCCAAGTATGTACCTCCTTAATAGCACATAGTCTGTAGAATTTACTTTTCCATCGCCATTCAAGTCACCTATGGAAACTGATCCGTAATTGAATGTTGTCCTTGCCGGCGAAACAAGACCTGCAGCATTAACATCCACCAGGTATGTACCGATATTTGTACCGGACATCATGTATTGGAATTCAAAGCTCCCATTTTCACCTGTAGTCATCTGATTAACGTAACTAATCTCACCTGCCGGATCTGTTACCCTTAACGTAACATTTTGTCCCTTTCCGGAACTCAAAGTCCCTGAGA
>JAAZCB010000197.1 GCA_012513545.1 Clostridiaceae bacterium | reverse complement strand
TGGAATAATCTGGTGCACGATTAAAATGTACACCCACCTTTTCTTTTGCTAGTTGATATATCTTTAACATTGTAGTAGAATAAATGGGAAAATGTCAAAATGGATTAAAATAAATCAAAGAATATGCTAAGGGGGGTTTTTAATGGAAATTTCTACTCAAGCAGTGCAGATTGCTTCTATTTTCATCTCTTTTCTAGCTCTTGGAGTTGCAGCATGGTTATACACCTGGGTTAAATCGCAGCCTTCATCCAATCAACGAATAGCTGAAATAGGTGAATATATTCGTAAAGGGGCAAATACTTTTCTAAAACGGGAATATTTAGTCTTAACACGTTTTACAGCGGTAGCGGCATTGATTATATTGGTACTTCTCCCAAAACCTATTTGGAGTGGGGATGTATCAAAAAATATCTGGATGGCCGCTTCTTACATCTTTGGTACGGTTTTATCTGCCCTTGCCGGTAAAATAGGCATTCAGGTTGCAACAATCGCTAATATTAAAGCGGCTGAAGCAGCCAAAGAAGGCATCAAACCCTCATTTATGGCGGGTTTCAGAGGTGGTGCCGTAATGGGTATGGCTGTTGTAGGTACCAGCCTTTTAGGAGTTACTGTTGTTTTAATGCTGGTAGGAGATGCTACTTCAGTTCTTGGTTTCAGCTTTGGTGCAAGCTCACTGGCTCTTTTTGCTAAAGCAGGCGGCGGTATATTTACAAAGACCGCTGATATCAGTGCTGACCTGGTTGGTAAGGTTGAAATGGGCATCGATGAAGACGATCCCAGAAATCCTGCTGTTATAGCCGATAATGTAGGCGACAATGTTGGTGATGTTGCCGGTATGGGGGCCGATCTTTTCGACTCGAATGTTGCTTCCATGTCTGCTGCGCTGGTAATGGCAACATCCTTTGCAGGGGCTGCCGGCGATAATGCTGTCAAGATGGTATTTGCATATGCAGCAATTGGCCTTCTTTCATCTATTATCGGTGTAGCAACAGCCCGTATAGGCAAGAATGGTGATCCGAATAAGGCACTCAACAGTTCCACCTATGTTACTACAGCTATTTTTGGCTTACTTACAGCTGCTGCGACCTATTTGTTCAGATTTGAGTGGCGTATATGGGGTGCAACGGCAACAGGTCTTATAGTTGGAACTATAATCGGTATTGCTTCCGACTACTTTACCAATGACGCCAAACCTCCTGTTCGTGAAGTGGCTAAAGCTTCAGAGTCAGGACCTGCTTTTACCATACTGTCAGGTTTTTCCTACGGTTTGTTAAGTGCTTTACCTGCTTTGATCGGTATTGCCCTTTCGGCATTACTGGCCTATAATATTTGCCAGCCATTAGGTGATGGATATGGTATGTTCGGTATTTCCATGGCAGCTCTCGGAATGCTCTCAATTGTAGGTATGATCATTTCCAATGATGCATATGGACCAATTGTTGACAATTCACGCGGTCTTGCAGAAATGGGCGGACTCGGCGAGAAGGTTATTGCAATAGCAGATGAACTTGATTCTGCAGGAAATACTGTAAAAGCCGTTACAAAAGGTTTTTCAATCAGTGCGGCAGGACTTACGGTTATTGCACTTTTGGGTGCTTTTATGAGTGAGGTTAACACTGCGGCTGTAGAACTTGGAATTGTAGAAGAAGGTAAAAAGTTTATTGAAAACTTTGATATAATGAACCCTACAGTTTTCTTCGGTCTCATTATAGGTGTTGCAATTCCGGCTGTATTTTCAGCTATGCTTATGCTCGGCGTTGACAAGAATGCTCAGAGAATGGTAGAAGAAATTCATCGCCAATTTGCAAGTATTCCAGGGCTTAAAGAAGGCAAGTCAGATGCCAAGCCGGATTATGACAAATGTATCGATATTGCTACAACAGGCGCTTTGAAAGAGCTTGTACCGGCAGGTATGGTAGCAATCTTTTCTACCATTGTTGTAGGTTTTATAGGAGGAGCACAGGCAATCGGTGGCTTCCTGACGGGTAATATAGCTTCAGGACTGCTGCTTGCACTGCTGATGTCCAATGCAGGAGGACTGTGGGATAATTCAAAGAAATACATAGAGGCGGGAAATAATGGCGGTAAGGGATCTCAAGCTCATAAGTCAGCTGTTGTAGGAGACACCGTCGGAGATCCTTTTAAGGATACTGCCGGTCCATCAATAAATACGCAGATTACAGTTGTTTCCCTGGTTTCATCTCTTCTTGCAGTAATTTTTATCCAGTTCCACATCTTTTAGTACCTGACAACAAATACATTAATGTGTACTTTTAAGGGCGTCCTTATTGGGCGCTCTTTTATTTTTTTCTATTTCGAACGAAGTGAAAGAGAGAAATACTGAGGGACTCGATGTCCCGAAGCTTTTTACGGAGCAGGTCCGTTTCAATAAGAGAAAATCCTTTTATCAGGCACGGTATAGGATTATTTTTACATGGGAAAGATAGAAGTATATTAACAGTATATTTTTATTACTTCATATTTATGTTAAGTAAATTGTAGACAGGGTGATTGTATGTTCGGGAAAAAAAACAGGAAACCAACTGATAAAGGGATTTCAGGCAGTAATACCGGAGATGAAAAAACAAACACACTAAAGAAAGAGCTAATTGATAATATTAATCTTTTTAGAAGTATATTTTCACAGGACGATACTCTTGTAATAAGAAGTTTTCAGAATAAGTATCTGAATGAGGCGAAGTGTTGCGTTATTTATTTCGATGGTATGGTAAATAAGGAAACATTGAATGAAGATGTAATACTGCCTGTACTGGGAAATAACCTTTCGGAGAAAATATCTAAGCATAATCTATTAGAAGAGCTTCAGAACAAGGTTATTACATCCAATAAGGTGAATTTGGAAACAGATCTGTCAGTAATTATTGAAGAAGTAATCTGTGGTAATACTGTCTTTTTGTTGGACGGTTTTGACAGTGCGTTAATTATCTGCAACAAAGGCTGGCATTCGAGGACTATAGAAGAGCCTCATGCAGAGACAGTGGTCCGCGGGCCAAGAGAAGGCTTTACAGAGGCATTAACTACTAATATTCCCTTGATTCGAAGGAGAATCAAATCGCCGAAATTTAAGATAAAGTATTTACATGTTGGAGTAAGAACTCACACAAAAATAGGCATATGCTATATTGACGATATTGTTTCTAAGGATATCCTGCGTGAAGTTGAAAAGCGGTTGAGGGAAATCGATATTGACGGGATTTTAGACTCGGGATATATTCAGGAACTTATTCGTGATGCTCCGTATTCTCCCTTTGAGACGGTAGGATATACCGAGAGGCCTGATGTTGTAGCATCAAAAGTCCTTGAAGGAAGAGTAGCTATTATTGTTGACGGAAGTCCGTTTGTATTGACAGTTCCTTTCGTCATAGGAGAAAATACCCAATCATGTGAGGATTATTATAACAACTATATTTTTTCTACTATTAACAGGCTGATAAGAACAACTTCATCTATTACATCAATGAGCATTCCAGCTATTTATCTGGCGGTGGTAACATACCATCAGGAGATGGTGCCAACGCGACTGTTGCTGAGCTTATCAGCAGCACGACAGGGAGTGGCTATTCCAACCTCATTATCACTTTTCTTAATGCTTTTGCTGTTTGATGTGCTCAAAGAGGCAGGAACAAGAATGCCTCAGGCTATTGGGCAGGCAGTCAATATTGTAGGTGCACTGGTTTTGGGAGAAGCTGCTGTTGAAGCAAAGCTGGTAAGCGCTCCTGTTGTAATTATAACCGCTTTATCAGGAATATTGACTCTGTTAAACATAAAACTTATTGGAGCAGTTATTGTATTTCGGTATATTTTTTTACTTCTAGCTTCAGTAATAGGGATATATGGCTATATTATTGGTTTTATGTTTTTGCTCCTTCATCTGATGAGTATCCGTTCCTTTGGTGTTCCTTATCTATTGAATGTTACTTCTGTTAAAGACCAAGCCGGGAACGATATGTGGATAAGGGCACCGTGGTGGGATATGACATTGCGCCCAAAAATTATTGCCGCCAGAAACCTTGTAAGGCAGACAACCAATAAGAGAAGGAAGAGGTAAATAAATGAAAGGCATAAAGCTCGGTTTGTTTGCAATACTGATGTCTCTTAATGCAGTGCTTTCAACAGGCTGCTGGAATTACAGAGAGATAGATGATGTAGATATTGTTGCCGGTGTTGCAGTAGACAAGGGAACAACAGCTAAATACCTGGTTACTGTGGAAATTGTACAGGTAAGCGGTGGAAGAGAATCAAAAACCTCCTCAGATATTATATCAATTGAAGGGGAATCAATGTTTGACGCTGCACGCAATCAGATAGCCGTATCGGGGAAAAGACTTTACTGGGCTCACTCAAAGGTAATAATCATTAGTGAAGACATTGCAAGGGAAGGCTTGCTAGATGTTATAGATTGGTATCTCAGGGACGCTGAAACCAGGGAAGATGTCAATATACTTGTATCCCGGGCAGATACAGCAAGAGAAATACTGGTCGAAAGTATGGAAGATAAGGCAGAAAGAAAGGTAAAATCCTTTGAGCTTGAAAACATAATCAATAACCAGAGAAGCTTATCAAAAGCGCCAAATATACAGGTATGGGAGTTAATAAACCGTATTTCAAAAGAGGGTTATTCTACTGTAGCACCGACAGTTTCGATAAAGAAGGAGGATGGCAAGAAAATTCCTCAAATCATAGGAACAGCTATTTTTGAGGGTGACAAGCTGATAGGTTTTATAAACGGACAGGAAACTCAAGAGATGCTTATAGTACAGAATGAGCTGAAAGGCGGGGTTCTTATAGGAAAAACCAAAAATGCCGGTTCTTCTGCGGCACTTGAGATATTTAGCTGCAAAGCAAAAATTAAACCTATAGTTAATGGGAATAGCATCCATATACGTGTAAGCATTGATATGACTACAGCTATAGACGAGATTGACAGCGCTGCGGACTTAATTGGTGAAGAAGGACGAAAGGACCTTGAACAGGGAACTGAAGCTATGCTGGAAAAACAGATTGGTGAATTGATCAAGAAAATACAATCTGATTATGGTGCAGATATTTTCGGCTTCGGAAGGAAAGTTATGGAAAATAATCCTGAGGTATGGAGAGGGGTGGGGAAGAACTGGAAAAAGGAGTTTGAGAACCTGAAAGTGAGCGTTGATGTAAATGTTCATATCAAAAACAGTGCAGTATTGTCTAAACCTTTAAAAGTAGGAGATTAATAAATGCTGATATTGGTTATTATCGGATATACAGTTCTGGCAGTTTACGAATTTGTACCGTTATATAGCAAAAAGCAATGGAGAGATTTCTGGGTTAATATTGGAGTGGGACTTTTTTCAATGGTTATAGCAGTTATGCTAAGCCTTAATGTAAAAATTCCAAGTCCGGCAGATCCTATTAAGGAAATAATCACTTTTATGTTCGGAAAGTAGGTTTTTTATGCATAAAGAGCAAATAAACGATAAGGAAGCAATTAGTCTGATTTCACTTTTTATTATGGGAAGTACGCTTATTATCGGAGTTAGTTCGCAAGCCTATAATGATGCATGGCTAGTAGGAATAGCAGGTATTCTTTTTTCTATCCCGGTTTTTTTTATTTATTCAAGAATAGTGTCTTTATTTCCAGGCAAAGACTTATTTGAAATCCTGTGTTTTAGCTTTGGTAAGTATATAGGAAAAACCGTTTCATTGATATATATATGGTATGTTTTCCATCTCGGAGCGCTGGTAATGCGTAACTTCGGAGAATATGTAAATACTTTGACAATGCCGGAAACACCCATGATTGTAATGTTGCTTTTTCTAGGTGCAATTTGCATAGCAGCTGTCAGGTTGGGAATCGAAGTTATGGGAAGGATGTGTGCATATCTTATACCAGTTGTTCTGGCAATAATTGCAATTGTAGTGGTATTAGGAATCCCGGGCTATGATTTTAGCAGCATAAAGCCAATCCTTATTAGTGGCGTTACTACTGTACTGAAGGATGGATTTATTGTATTTTCATTTCCGTTTGCCGAGACTGTAGTCTTAGGTGTATTTTTTTCATTAAAAACAAAAAAATCATCACGCAAGGTTTATTTCTGGGGTTTGATGCTTGCCGGACCCCTAATTGTCATATGGGTAGTAAGAAATATTGCTACATTAGGTGAGCTGCGGAATTTGTTTTACTTTCCTTCACATGTGGCTGTAAGCCACATCAAAGTCGGAGAATTCCTCCAAAGAATAGAAGTGACTGTTGCCTTTGTATTTATAGTGACTGCCTTTGTAAAAATCAGTGTGTGCCTTTTTGTTGCATGTAAAGGAATTGGAAGGGTTTTTAACCTTGTTGACTACAGGTCGGTTGTGATTCAAACTGGACTTTTAATGATTTATTTCGCATATTTTGTCTTTGACGATATTATGGATATGCTATATTGGGCTACTAAGGTATACCCATACTATGCTTTTCCATTCCAGGTCGTTTTTCCGGTTATTATATGGATTATTGCCGAGATCAGAAAAAAAAGTATCACGAAGTAATATAATAAATCTGCATTTTTCTTAAATAATAGGAAAGGAATAAACATATTGATTAAAGTCAGATTATGTAATATAATGTTGACAACTAAAAGAATAAGTCTTTAAATTGTAATACCTGTAAATATTTCAGTAAAATTTTTTTTTGATAATCAGAATTTTTAAGCAAGTCCTTTTATATAAATTATGGTTTATAACATATATTAAAGATTCTAATATTTTTAGCAGAATAAAGGCATTTGTGCTAAAAATATTAGCTCTTTCCAAACATAAACCATATAGTATCTCATAGTTCTAAAATGCATGCTTTTTAGCAATAATGACATTGTGTTTGTAGTTCCTTACCGGATGTATATATCTGTGGTTAAGCAAATACTGAACTAATGTAAGTTTAATGCTAAAACTCTTTGAATCTAAGGAAAAGTCCGATATTAACTTTGAAGACTAAAACCGGAGGAAAAAATGTATAAGGAAATAAATAAAGAAGCAGGTACAGGGTCATTTTACTCGAATATTATCAGGATTTTCAGCCTTGAGAGTCAAGGTAAACCTCGTTTGGTCGCTTTAAAGATAACAATCATTTATGTGCTTTTTGGCGCCGTGTGGGTTATATTGTCCGACAGGTTTTTATCTATAAAAGTTGATAACAAGGAGTTTATGACCTTATTTGGTATAATCAAGGGTTGCATTTTTGTTCTGACAACCGGCGGCCTTATCTATATATTTTCATGTAATTATCTTAAAAAGATCAAGCTTGCAGGAGACGAAATAAGTAACAATTATCAGCAATTAAAGAACGTTCATGATAAATTGCTCGAATCTGAAAAATTCATTAGGGTAATTATAGATAAAATGCTGAATGCTTTTGCCCTTCACAGAATTATTCTTGATGATAAGGGAAAACCATGTGACTATGAATTTGTTGATGTCAACCAGGCCTTCGAGTCTTTTACGGGACTAAACAAGGAAGATATTATCGGGAAAAAATACAGCGATCTTATTTTAGATAAAGAAACAACAGATTGGGTAAGTGTATATGGAAAAGTTGCGCTCTCCGGTGAGCCTGTTGTTTTTGAAAGTTATACATATACCTTTGACAAGTGGCTTATTGTAAATGCCTATTCTCCTAAAGAAGGTTACTTTATAACTGTTTTTAATGATATCAGTGAAATAAAAAAGAGTGAAGCAGAGCTGAGAGATAGTGAAGAACGTTTCAGGCTTGCTGCTGAAGGCTCAAATGATATGATCTGGGATTTGGATTTACTGACTGGAAAATGCTACATTTCTGATCGATGGTATGATTTTCTTGGTTACCCCAAAATACAAAATGAGAATTTA
>JAAZCB010000196.1 GCA_012513545.1 Clostridiaceae bacterium | reverse complement strand
TTGAAGGTATGCAGTTCGACAGAGGATATGTATCACCTTACATGGTGACTGATACAGAAAAAATGGAAGCAGTCATGGATGATCCATACATTTTGATCACTGATAAGAAAATAAGCAACATTCAGGAAATACTCCCTGTACTTGAGCAGATAGTACAGCAGGGTAAAAAGCTTGTTATTATAGCTGAAGACGTTGAAGGAGAAGCTCTTGCTACATTACTTGTTAATAAATTAAGAGGTACCTTCAATTGTGTAGCTGTTAAGGCACCAGGTTTTGGTGATAGAAGAAAAGCAATGCTTCAGGATATAGCTGCGTTAACAGGTGGAGAAGTAATAACTGAAGAACTCGGACTTGAACTCAAAGAAACTCAGATTAGCCAGTTGGGTAGAGCAAGACAGGTTAAGATTCAGAAAGAAAACACAATCATTGTTGACGGTGCAGGAAGTGCTGAAGACATCAAAAAGAGAATTGTTTCAATCAAGGCTCAGATCGAAGAAACTACTTCGGATTTTGATAAGGAAAAACTCCAGGAAAGACTTGCAAAACTTTCAGGCGGCGTAGCAGTTATTCAGGTTGGTGCTGCTACTGAAACTGAAATGAAGGAAAAGAAATTAAGGATCGAGGATGCTTTGGCAGCAACAAAAGCAGCTGTTGAAGAAGGAATCGTAGCAGGTGGAGGAACAGCCCTCATTAATGCTATACCTAAGGTTGCAAAACTTCTTGATACTACTTCCGGTGATGAAAAAACCGGGGTTCAGATCATATTAAGAGCTCTTGAAGAGCCTGTAAGGCAAATTGCTGCAAATGCAGGTCTCGAAGGTTCGGTAATAGTTGAAAAGATTAAGAACAGTCAGGTTGGAATGGGATTTGATGCTCTTAATGAAAAGTATGTTAATATGATTGAAACAGGAATAGTCGACCCAGCAAAAGTTACAAGATTTGCGCTCCAGAATGCAGCTTCAGTTGCATCAATGGTTCTCACAACTGAGAGTGTTGTAGCAGATAAGCCTGAGAAGGAAGCTGCTCCAGCTGGAATGCCTGGTGGAATGGGCGGAATGGGCGGAATGTACTAATTAGCCTTATGAAGGTGCTCCAAAAGGGAGTGCTTGCTTAAAGCCATATGATCCATATAAATTCGGCATAGTCGTTAATATACGGCTATGCCGTTTTTTTAACTTAACTTATTTACGTTTTGCTATTTCCAGAAAAAGCTTTATTCTGTTGATCTGATTTGCCCGGCTGATTCCCGAATCGTAATCAATAGTCGCAATATTAGCATTCGGGTATAGTTGTTTAACAGCCTTGATAACGCCTTTGCCGGTAACGTGATTTGATAGGCATGCAAAAGGCTGGATACAAATGATATTTTCAATGCCATTTTCAAGATAATCAAGCATCTTAGCAGGCAGGTACCAGCCTTCACCGGTTTGGTTGCCGACGGAAACAATATTCTTTATCCTGTCAGCCAGATAAAAAATATCACATGAATTATGAAATTTAGTGTATTTTTTCAGTTCGTTTTTCATATGTTTGAGGTACAAATCCAGGAGTTTCAAGAGAACCTGGTTCACTTTGGAAGTTACAGGTGCATGGGCGTATAAGCTGTTGGAGGTTATAGGATTTGATATCATGTATTGAGAAAAACTTACTACGGTTGGAATAACAACTTCTGCCCCTTCTTTTTCAAGAAGATCGATAAGGTGGTTATTTCCCTGAGTGTTGTATTTCAAAAATAGCTCTCCGACTATACCGACCACAGGCTTACGGACTTCATAAAGAGGTAGGGCATCAAATTCACGAATCATGTTGCTGATGTTATTATTGAATTCACGGAATTTTGGTTTTGAAACAGATGCTTTACATATCTCAAACCATTTATTATAGAGTTCTTCAGTGGAGCCTTGTGCTAGTTCGTAGGGCCTTATTCTAAGTACAAGTTTTAGAAGCAGGTCACTGTAAATAGTTCCTATTACCAGTTTATTCATGAGCTTTACTGTAAATTTAAATCCCGGGGATTTATCCAATCCTGCCAGATTCAAAGAGACAACAGGAACTTCGGAATATCCCGCCTTTTTAAGTCCTCTGCGTAATAAAGCAATATAGTTATTATCACGGCAGCCTGTTCCACTTTGTGAGATGGCAAGAGCTATTCGGCTACTATCATAGGCACTTGATTCTAAGGCCTCTATTAACTGGCCGATTACAAGAACAGCCGGATAGCAGGCATCGTTATTAACGTATTTTAGGCCTGTTTCAACAGTTTTAGGGGTTATATCCCTTAATATCTCAATTTTATGACCTTCAGATTCAAAGGCCGCCTTTAGAAAGCAAGCTTGAGTAAAATCAATATGCGGTGCCAGCATGGTGTATTTCCTGGACATTTCTTTGGAAAAGACAACTCCTTCATCTGTATACAAGGCTTTATGCTTGCGAGCTTTAGTACCTCTGTTTTCCATGCTTCTCACAAGTGAGAGAATTCTTATTCTGGCAGCCCCTAAATTGGATACTTCGTCTATTTTCAAAACGGTATGAAGCTTGTCTGCTGAGGATAATATTTCTTCAACCTGTTCGGTGGTAATGGCATCAAGGCCACAACCGAAAGAACTGAGCTGAACCAATTCAAGATTATTGTATTGGCAGACGACTGAGGCGGCCAGGTATATTCTTGTCGGGTAAGTCCATTGATCATAAACCCTTATCGGACGCTGAAGCCTCCCAAGATGAGAAATTGAATCTTCAGACAGTACTGCAAATCCAAGACCGTTTATCAGTTTATCTATTCCATGACTCAGACCAGGATCTATATGGTATGGTCTGCCGGCAAGAACTATTCCTTTGAGCTTTTTATCCTTTAACTCGTTAAGCACAGCCTCACCCTTATCCCTCAATTCTTGCTTGTACTTTAGATACTCGGCTTTTGCCTTGTTATAAGCCTCATTAACCTCCGCTTTTCGAAGATTATATTTCTTCAGTCTTTCAATTTGAAGGAATTTGTCGGTAAATTTGCCTTTCCAGATTGATAAGTAAGGAATTATATAGTCTACATCATTGATTATCAGGTTTTCAACGTTATTGCTTATAGTAATAGGATATGCTGAGACAATGGGACAATTAAAGCAGTTATCGGAGCTGTTGTCTTCTTTCCTTTCGTAAGGAAGACAAGGATGGAATATGGTTTTAATACCCTTACTAATAAGGTTTTCAATGTGTCCGTGTACAATTTTTGCCGGACAGCAAACCGATTCTGAAGGGATTGAATCCAGACCGGACTCATACATTTGTTTTGAAGTTTTATCTGACAGTTCTACCCTGAAGCCCAGACTTGTAAAAAAAGTGAACCAGAAAGGATAATTCTCGTACATGTTTAAAACTCTGGGAATTCCGAGGGTTCCCCTGCTTGCCGATTCATGGCTTAAGGGTGTATAGTTGAATACCCTGTCATATTTGAAGCTGTAGAGGTTGGGTAACCTCGACTCCTTTAAATCAGAGTGAAGGGCAAGACCCTGCTCACATTTGTTGCCTGAGACATATTCACTGTCATTATTGAATTTCGTTATGGTCATTAGACAGCTGTTTTCGCAATAGTTGCATCTTCTTGTATAAAAGGAAAGCTTCAGAGAGTCTATTTCATCCTTCGAGAGCATATTACTGTATATGTTCCTGCTGGAAAGCCCTCGCTGAGCTTTTAAATCTGTGTTTGCGTATTCATCTAAAGCGATCAAGGCTATTCCATATGCTCCCATAAGCCCTGCATGGTCAGGACGCAGGCACTCTCTGCCAATTGAGTTTT
>JAAZCB010000195.1 GCA_012513545.1 Clostridiaceae bacterium | reverse complement strand
TTGCTTCCACTCCCGGGATGTCATGCATGTTAGGGTGTCCCCCCAAGCTGGAGCCATCCTGGCAAAATGTAAATAATTCCTTCTCATCAAAAAACCCTGCCTGAGCCAATACAGCATATAAGGCTGCACAGGCATGGCCCTTGCTCAATATAAAACGATCCCGATTGGTGCCCAAAGGATAATGGGCGTCATAGTTTAATACACCGCCGAAATACAAGACAGTTAAAATCTCTACTATAGATAATGAGGGAGATATATGACCCCCGCCCGCTTTGTTAATCATCTTAAAAATATTTTTTCTTATTCTTTTTGTTATGTTATCTAAAGATGTTAAATCGTAAGCTTTATTCATATTTGATCTCCTTCAGTTTCATCTATATAAAATTGACATGTCCGCTTGGATACTTGATCTGCTGGAGATAACGGTTTATTTCATCAAGCCGACACAGTTCTCGACACCCATCCAGATCCATACGGGCCACATGCTCTATTACCATCCTTCTTTTCTCTCCTTGCCATAACTCTCTGAAACCATTTTCTTTTAAATTGCCGTAACAAAAGCGATCATCGCCTACATAGGAAATACATGCATAAACATTGGCTTTTGCATCTATATAAGCCCAAAAAGGCAGGCCCCAGCAATGCTGGTATTGCCTTTGCTGATTCAGCTTTTTCATGGAAGCAGACCGGAAAATAATGCTGTAATCTGCTGTGCTCAGCTGATTCAGCTTTTCTTCCATAACAAGGAAAGCGCTGTAATCAAAGCCCTCATCTATCCGGGACCCGCTCTGCGGATGTTGGGAGTATGGTTTGACCGTAAAGTAATCTACTCCGATTTCCTTTAACTGAACCGCCAAACTGTACGCTTCATGAAAGTTATCCGGAATCAGCAAAAGCTGCACTCCTATGGTGGCTGTCAATCCGTTTCGTTTTTTAACCTCAACGGCATACCTAAGATTATTGAGGATTTTAGCGTAATCTCCACGTTTGCTCTTATGTATCTTCTGGTGGTTTTCATCGGAACCAGCGTTTAGGCTGATACGTATCCAGGTCAACGATTTTAAGCAATATTGGGCAACTTCTGGGGTAAATAGGACGCCATTGCTGGCCATCCCGACATCCATTCCTATGCCTCGGGCATAATTGATGATGTCTGGGGTGTGTTTGTTGATTAAAGGCTCACCCTCTCCACAAACAACAACACTTTTTACTCCATTCTCGTGCGACTCATCCAGTAACCTGATCATGAGGTCTCTTTCAAGCAGCTCCGGTACATAGTTTAGGTAGTCAAATGCGCAAAACACGCATCGATAGTTGCATGCTCCCGAAGGCGATATTTCGATAGTAAGTGGATATACATCACCCTTTTGCAGCCACTCCGCAATTCTTTCAGGATGATATATTAGCTTATGAGAATCTATTCGAAGATCATCTGCCATTTTCAGTAATCCTCACTATTTAATAATTTAATAGTGTTGCGAGGAATTTTAGAAATTCCGGTTTATTTGTAGCCCTGGAATTTCCAATCACATTGGCCGCTAATGCGCCGGCAATGTTGCCGAAAAAAGCCCCTATATCAAAAGGTAATTCCAGCCCGGCACATAAACTGCTTATTGCAAAAAAGGCGTCTCCGGCTCCTACCGTATCTTGAACATTCAATGTAAGCGCTGGTGCCTGGGTTGTATTACCATCTGCATCGATCGACATTGCTCCTAATGAACCAAGTGTAAGCCAACCCCCCCGGCTTTTCAAACGCTGCTTAAGTCTGGCCAACAAAAGAGGATACTCGGTAGAACGGGAGCTGCATGCTAAACTGATCTCTCTCTGATCCAATGTAAATACATCAGCCCGATCGTATTTTGTTATTAAATTCATACCGAAGTTTGTAGAATTGGTTTGACAGTTTAAGGCCATAAAATTGGATTTCTCCTGGATAATATCCATCGCCTTTTGATCCAGTGCACCATGCCCGTAATCAGCCACAATAACTACATCAAAAGCAGGAATTGTTTTTTCAAGTTTTTGATAAAAGACATTTCTATTTACTTTGTCGCTTTGTTCTTCCTCCATCAAGTAATTGATGGAAAAGAGCTTATCATATTCGTCCCTGATTCCCCGTTTTTCAATAAAGCGTCTTTTTCTGGTGGTCTGGAAAAATGGATCTATACATAGATCCAGAAACATATCCTTGCTCAGTTCATTTAACATCTGACTATGTATAGGGGCTTCCTGTCCGAT
The DNA here is from genome assembly GCA_012513545.1 of Clostridiaceae bacterium. The sequence continues at coordinate 3,755 of JAAZCB010000195.1, read as the reverse complement.
TAAGGTGCATACGCTGACGTTTTTCGAAAAAGCTGCGAGATGCCTGGCTACAACCAGGGCTCCGCCCAAATAGGTTTCTTCTTTTAGATACCGACTTGATAGCCCTCTATCTTTAGACATTAAACCCATGACACTAGAAAACACATATTCATCTATTACGGCATCCCCAACTACCAAAACCTTGCGGACGGATAAATCCTCCACAATATTTTTAATTTCTGCAAAACTATATCTAGCCGCTAAATCTTGTGTATATTCCTTAACTCCTGGCGGAAATACTTCAAAGTTATGGTTCAACAGCTTGGTGGAACTAAAAACAATCCTATCATCGGTAAAATAAACGTCTCCGCCATATTCTCTGACCGCAGCTATTTCTTTTTCTATGTTCTGGGTTATATCTGCTTCGTAATCTTCATATTCCTTGCCCTTCACATAATAATCAGGTTTGATGTTCTCAATGATTTCAATAGCGGTTTCATTCTCAGACAGAACTACGTAATCTACACATTCCAAAGCCGCTAGTGATCTCATGCGTAGTTCATCCGAGAAGTAGGGACGTCCCGGTCCCTTATTCACATAGGGAGCAGCTGTAACGCTTATCACCAGGACATCACCTAATTGCTTGGCTTCCTCAAAATGGGCTATATGACCTGGATGCAGTAAATCGAAAACGCCATGGCAGTGGATAACTTTGTTCCCCTGACAGCGAAAAGTATCCCTTTTAGTTTTGAAGTCCTGCAGGCTTATTATTTTCAAATTTTCACCTCAGTTTCCCGATCTCTGTCGATCTGCCGCTTTAACCTAACTGCAACTTCCGCCAAAATTTGGGGAAAGAAGGTATCATAGTTTACTTTACTTCTTATCTTCTTTTGGGAATTTTTTATTACCTCTTTTCTTCTTTCTTCGTTTTCGAGATAATAATCTACTTTTCTAAATAAGTCCTCTTTGTTATAAAAAAAGACTATCTCCTTATCCTCCTCCAGAAATCTTCTGACATCCGCATAGTCATGCTGGGCAGGGATATTTACACCCATATATAACCCCCCGCTTAGAAAGGTTTCAAATACTCGCGGGTGTGCTGAAGCGACAGAATTGGTACCGATAACGATTTTACTAGCTTTTATGACCTTAGCCAGCTTTTCCCCGTTTTCCGCAACTCCTTGCGCATATTTGCTCAAGGTCGGGTGATTCAACCATGCCTTGCCCCAGAGTTTCATGTCATAGCCTTTTTCATGCAGCCATTCCATCGGAATTGAACGCATTATTACCCAGCCTACCAATTCCCTGAACTTGGACACGGTCGCATTTATATGTTCGTCGATCAGAGAAAGATTGTATTCCTGGCGATAACCTTCTAATAAGGTTCTGTATTCGTCATCACTATAGAGCCAGTCACCTGCATAGAATCTGTGATACAATCCTTCATAGGCAGCAGTATACAGTTTTTCCAGTGTCGAATAAATCGGACTGTCTCTTAACGTTTTCAAAAAGTTCTCCAATCCCTCCTTGGGGTTACCGGAATTGGAAAACAAACAAATATCGCATCCATATTCTCTTTGTTCTTCCTCTGATAAATCATACTCCCGGAATAATTCAGCATCAGGCACAATAATAGGACCCTCGATTATTCTCTCCTCCGGGTGACCCCTGGTCAGAAGAGACTGTTTGTTTGAAATCCATATATCAAGAATAAAGTCCAAATCCGTTGTTTTTTCCGCACTATCATAGGACATTCTTTCATATGGATCCATTGCCCAATTAAAATAGAGCATATTAGCAGGTATATAAGGATGTTGATAGCGGAAGTCATTGATCACAATAAATATATCAGGGTGAAAATCATTCAGTATCCTGAAAAGATCTCCACTGGTTACGCGAAACAAATTACCTTGTTCTCTAATAACTCGATTGGGTATCTGCAGACGGTTACAGGCCCGGGCCAGATCCCGGATATAGTATTGGGTAGCAGTCGATGCGAGGCCGGTAAAAAAAACTATGCGGGGTTTGCCGGATATGAGTCTATTGTAAAGATCCTGTTTGGACAAATCCGAGTAGTATTCGCTTACCTTCCTTTTGTTTTCCCAATATTCCTTATCATTTGCTAGTTTAATCGTCATGATTGTTTGAATTATATCGTCGTTATCATCCAGGTTAAGATAAACATCCGGTAATTTCACTTGTATATTTTCAAACCACCTGGATAACTCTGGCTTGCCAAATAAAAACACTACCCTTTCACTTTTGAGCAGGAGGCTAAAATCAAAGCACTGCATGTAGGGCAGTAATAGAGCAATGTTATCGTAATAGAGGTATAATGGGTCCTTCATCCAGGGAAAAATCTTATTATCTTTGCGATTCTCTATTTCAATTTTAAATATCTTTTTGAAATGATAGTAATTGCTTAGAAAAATAACCTTTCCCTCTTCGGCCCTGGTGTTCAGCGTATCCTGGGGATGGGGGAACATGATCTTTTCCATTTTCTTTGTCAAGATATCATATTTGTAGTATTCTTCATCACATTTCAATAGCAGGAAATCTAATTCGCTTACTTCTGTGCTCAATTCCGCCCGAAAATAAGGATACTCCCCTAAAATCCGACGATTCTTTTCATAATGTGCCCGATAGCTTGCGGCATGTGGATAATAAAACTCTTTTAGTAATATTTCTTCGTACAATTTTGCCGACACATCGTCCTGGCATAGCTTGATCAAATATGTCAGGGCTTCTTTTTTACGCTTCTGCTTTAACATTTTATTCACTTTTTTTTGTTCTGGCGTTATTTCACTTCTATTTTGAGCAGGTATGTCTATCCCCATGTTAACCTCCTGTTTACAGCTTTCGTTTTGTAAACTTAAATGAAAATTGAGGACTTGCCATCCCCTTTGGTACACTGTTTTTGCAACAAAACAAATACCTCCCGAAAGGAGACAAGTCCTCATGCAAAACAATGTATCAATTAGATGCCCAAGATGCAACAATTCTCATTCATTTTATCGCTACGGCAAGGATAAGTTTGGTTTCCAAAAGTATCTATGCCGTAAATGCCAGCATCAGTTTGTACCTGGTAGGTCAAGGCCTGAAAACGACTACCCTTGTTGTCCTGTTTGCGGCAGACCAAGCTTCCTGCACCATGACCATGAACATTACACAAACTTCCGTTGTTGTGACAGGAGCTGTAATCATTCTTTCTTTGTTGCCAAGCCAACCGTGATAGCTGCGCCATCTATGTCATCGCTGGCGGGCCGGACTGATTTTAAGCGTATGCGTTATCCTGCTCACATCATTATCACTGCTCTGTCTATGTTCTACCTGGGTAAAAACTCTTTTAGGAACATAGCCTTGATTATGCGGGTTATCTTCAATATCAAGGTCTCGCATACTACTATCAGCAACTGGTGTAAGTCTTTTGCCCCGATGTTTGATAACATGCGCTTGGAACTGATTTCATCCTTGGATTTCAATTCCGATGAGTGGCACGTTGATGAAACGGTTGTTAAGATAAAGGGCGTTAAATACTACATATGGTTTTTGGTCGATTCGGAAACTCGCTTTGTTATTGGTTTTCATCTCTCTCCCCACCGGGATTCCCCGCAGGCTTTTACCTTGCTCGACTCTGCCAAGGACTTGGGACAACCCCAAGCTATCGTTTCGGATCGTTACGCTGCTTACAAGGTACCGGTTAAATCAATCTTTCCATCAACTCAGCACATTAGGGTCGAATCCTTCAAGGATGACATCTCCAATAATCTTATTGA
>JAAZCB010000194.1 GCA_012513545.1 Clostridiaceae bacterium | reverse complement strand
TGAACTCTATTGAACTTCTAAGGTCAAATATAAGGGATGTCGCAGTAACAACCGATGTAATGGTAGGATTCCCGGGTGAAACGGATGACGAGTTTGAAAGTACTTACCGTTTCATTGATAAATTATCATTTTCAGGAGTTCATGTATTCAAGTATTCACCAAGAAAGGGAACTCCTGCTGCTGATTTCCTTGATCAGGCTTCATCTGAAAAAAAGGAAGAACGAAGCAACAGGTTGCTTGAACTTGGGTCTGTAAAAACCCTGGAATTTAACAGGAAGTATATTGGAAGGTCTTTGCCGGTTCTTTTCGAGCAGCCGTTTAAAGCTAAAGAAGGTTTTGTTGAAGGGTTGACACCTAATTATATCAGGGTTGCTTGCAGAGGGGGCGTTGAGTTTGAAGGACAGGAAATAAAAGTCCTGATAAAGGAAGCGGTAGATGATTACACCATAGGGACTATTGAGGCCAGATAGTTCTTACTGGGCCATTTTACGTTTATTTCTTATAAAAGGATTCATATTATGAAATGAATTCTCTTTTTGGATGTTGGATACAGTAAATCTGTGGGAATTAATTGCTTTGTCGCCATTAGGTATAAGCTTATGCCAATGAGACAGACGGAAGATAAAACAGATAAAAGCTTATAATTGAAGTAAAAATGTGTTGCATAAATTATCCTGTTATATTACTATATAAATAGATTGTTTTATTTAAGCCTCATTATGTATAATTGAGGCGGTATTGTTTACCCTTGATAGGACAATCCTGTTTAGGCTTTTGAGTATGAACCAAGTGATCAATAACAGGAGTTGTGCTGGTTTTTGAATTGATTGTCTAAGGGTAACTCAGTTTTTCAATAGTCCTTATTTAGGGCAGGAGAGTGATTAGTTATGGCTAACAGCGAAACTATGATGTTTAATATTGAAAAGGATAAGATTAATGAAGCAAGGCGAGTATTATTGTCTGTTTTTCAGGCACTAAAGGAAAAAGGCTACAATCCGATTAATCAGATTGTAGGATACATTCTTTCGGGAGATCCTACATATATAACTAATCATAAAGATGCAAGAAGTATTATAAGAAGCTTGGAAAGAGACGAGTTATTAGAAGAGATTCTAAGGTTTTATCTGGAAAAGAACAGTGATGAAAGCTCCGTATAATATACGGAGTTTTGTTTTATAAGGACCATTTCCTGGTAGGGTGGTGCAGATTTTGAAGTACGTTAAGTTGGGTAATACTGATATTGAGGTTTCACGGCTTTGTTTCGGAGGTCTTATAATTGGGCCCCTTCAGGCAAATTTGTCTTGTAGTGAAGGTGCAGATATAATTATTAAGGCGATGGAACTAGGTGTAAACTTTATTGATACAGCAGAGCTTTATGGTACATATTCTCATATAAGGGAAGCTATCAGAATAACCGGAAAGAAACCTGTTATTGCAACTAAGTCATATGCATATTCTGCCGAAGGTGCGAAAGAAAGTCTTGAAAAGGCAAGGAAGGAACTTTCAGTAGATGTTATAGATATATTTTTACTGCATGAACAGGAAAGTTCACTAACACTAAAGGGCCATAGAGAAGCGATGGAATACTATCTCTCTATGAAGGAAAAAGGAGTTATAAGGGCAGTTGGTGTATCAACCCATAACATAGAAGTAGTGGAAGCTTGTGCGAGTATACCGGAAGTAGATGTTATACATCCTATAATAAACAAGCAGGGCATCGGTATTGGTGATGGCACTATTTTCCAGATGCTGGATGCTGTGGAAAAGGCATATAAGTGCGGTAAAGGCATTTACGGCATGAAGCCTTTAGGCGGAGGCAACCTGATAAATTCGTATAAGGATAGTATGGAATTTGTACTGAATATTCCGTATGTGCACGCTGTAGCAATGGGTATGCAATCTGTAGATGAAGTTGTAATGAACGTTTGTGTGTTTAATAATGAAACCGTACCACCTGAAATTCAAGCTGCAGTTAATAATAAAAAAAGAAAGCTTCATATAGACTGGTGGTGTGAAGGCTGCGGTAAATGTGTAAACAGATGTAAACAGGGAGCGCTGGAAATTTATGAAGGAAAAGCAAGGGTTGATGAAAAAAAGTGTGTTTTGTGCAGTTACTGTGCTGGCGTGTGCTCGTGTTTTGCAATTAAAGTCTGTTGAAATATTTATTTAGTATATAGTTATAATAGAAGTTAAGATAATACGTCGGAGGTTTTTGATGCGTATAATGGGCATTGACTATGGCGACAGCAGGATAGGCATAGCGGTTAGTGATCCTTTGGGATGGACTGCGCAAGGGATTGAAACAATTAATTGGAAAGAGGATTTGGAAGTACCTCTTTTGAAGATTGCCGAATTGGCTGAACAATATCAAGTGAAGAAAATAATTGTAGGTTTGCCGAAAAACATGAATGGAACGCTCGGACTTAGAGCTGAAAAGACACTGGAGTTTATTGATTGCTTAAAAAATAAAGTTGAAAAAGCGGAAATAATTAAATGGGATGAGAGATTGACTACGGTTGCAGCAAACAGGACAATGCATGAAATGGGAGTAAAAAAGTCAAAAAAGAAGCTCTACGTTGACCAGATTGCAGCAGTTTATATTTTGCAGGGATATCTCGACAGCTTGGGGAACAAGTGATATTTATTTGGATGAATATGTAGTGCATGTTATTGAAAGAATAAATTTATAATATTTAATATGTATATCATGATCAAAGAAAAATGTTGTTAAAATACTACTGAATTACTGTATATTGTGATATAATTTATACTTATAAAATTAACGGAGGTATTGACTATGTCTGAAGAAAGAGATGACCTGGTTGTTTTGGTGGATGAGAATGGAGAAGAGGTTGAGTTCGAGCATTTAGATACTATTGAGCTTAATGGAAAAGAGTATGTTGTTTTGCTGCCGCTTGATGGCAACAATGAGGAAAATGACATGGAGGAAGTTGTTATACTTAAAATCGAACACAGCGATGATGATGGTGAGGACAGCTTTGTGAGTGTTGACGATGAGGAGGAACTGGGCGCTGTTTTTGATGAGTTCAGAGTAAGAATGGAAGAGGAATATGACTTTGAAGAAAACTGATTTCTTCCGGTAGGGTTAAGTAAGATAGCATTATATTTTAATCAAATATGTTTTTATTAAATGAGATATTGCTGATAGCTGGTTTGCCGTTTTTTAGCAGCATGACAAATGTGAATTTAATAGACGATAAAAAAGTAGAAATCTAGTACTTCTCAAAATAGTACTAGATTTTTTATGAGCCATTTCTCGAAGTGAATTCGGATACTGTATTATACAATTAATTAAAGTCATTGAGTTATTTAAATAAATAATAAAAGGATTTTATTGTTTATTATCGAAATATATCATTACTATTGAATTAAGTGGGGGATATAAATGTTAAAATATTTTCTGAGTAATCTCAAAATTAAAGCTGTACTGCTGATAACTTTATTGCTTATGACTTCTGCCTGTAGCAGAGGCAATGAAGTAAATCTTAATACTGATGTAAAGACTCCTGAACCATCAGTCACGTCAGAGTCTGAAGAAATCATGCTGCCTGAAGACAATATCAATTCGCTGGCTGTTGCACCTCAAGCTACTGTTTCCCCATCAAATCAGAATATACAGGAAGAAGTATTTGTATTTCCCAAAGAAGGAGTAAGGCCTTTTGCTGTAATGATTGATAATGAGGGTACAAGGTGTCTTCCGCAGGGAGGTCTTAACCTGGCTCAGGTTATATATGAAGTTATTGCAGAAGGCGGAGTATCAAGGCTTATGCCTGTTTTTTGGGATAGGGAGCCTGAACTGGTGGGACCGGTAAGGAGTTCGAGGCACTACTTTCTAGACTATGCAATGGAGCACGATGCAATTTATGTGCACTTTGGGTGGAGTCCGATGGCTATTACCGATATATCAAAGTTCAAGATTAACAACATCAACGGAGTTGCAAACGGAGGAGAAATATTCTGGGACTTGACCAATGACAGGAAGAATTGGCAGGATTCGTATACTTCAACTAGTAAAATTAAAGGCTATGTACAAAAGGCAAAATATAGGACCACTACTGAAAAGGAACTGGTTTTTAAGTACAATGGAATGGATATGGACCTTCAGGGTGAAAACAAGACTGAGAAAATAAATATTATGTATTCAACCGGCTACTCATGTGGGTACATATATGACCATGACAGTAAAATTTACTTAAGATTGAGAAAAAATGAGCCGCAGATAGAAAGAGTTACACAAAAACAGCTTACAGCGAAAAATATTATTATTCAGAGAGTTAAGAACTACACAATAAAGGGAGATCAATACGGAAGGCAGGAAGTAAATACTGTTGGGAACGGAGAAGGTTATTACATTACAAACGGCAAGTATATTGCAATTAAATGGTCAAAGGCTTCAAGAACTGAGAAGACCAAATATACAGATGCTGATGGAAATGAAATATCTCTTAATCCGGGGCAGACATGGGTTCAAATTGTTCCAAAGGAGAGCAAAATAGATTTGAAGTAGAGTGCTAAATAGGAGTTCATTTCCACTTTGGGTTGTGTAGCGTTTCAAAGGCTTTGCCTTCTATAATAATCACTATCAGCATATTTAAACTGGTTATGATTCGTTGCTTAGATTATTTACCTGTGAGGTGTTATATTTGAAAGAAGAGAATGATAATAGGATTGACAGAAGAAAAGGACCGGATTTCTGGGTAAAGGCTGTGGGTTATTCAAGGTTTATTGTCTGGCTTCTTGTATTACTTGTGCTTTTCTTTTTATCCTTTGCAAAACCTGAGATGGAAACCTTTTTTGACAGAATGTTGCATGTTAATGTAAGGAAGACCTGGAACAATGAGTTGGTTAAAAGGGCGGTGTACATAAGTATACTTGTGTACTTTCTTTGCGCGTCTGCTTTTATCGTAAATTCAACAAGGAAAAAACGCAAGGAGGATAGATATAGTATAACGTTGATATTAATGGGAATAATATCCTTTGTGGGAGTGGTATTGTACCTTTTGAATGTCTTGTAATTGGGATATCAATAGTATTATATAAATGTCTTTTTTGAAAAACATATTGGTGTTGATTAAATGTACATAATTAGTTATTATTATAAGTGTAATTGTAATTTCCAAAGGCAATAAAAAGCCTCGTTAAACATTGTAACGCACTGTTTTATTTTTGGACAAAATGTGTTACGTGTGTTATTCCATAATCAGTTGCAGGCTGCACAACAGTATTGATAAGTGATAAATAATATTATTAAAGTTATAAGTATATAGTTTTTTTAATAAATCTTTATATAAAATATTTAATAACGGAGGTTTTAGTTGAGTATTCGGATAAGTGACAAAATTTTAACGGGGGTGGAAAAACCATCCAGATACATTGGGAATGAATGGAATAGCGTCCACAAAAACTTAAACGACGTTGAAATCAGGTTTGCATTTGCATTTCCGGATGTCTATGAAGTTGGTATGTCTCATCTGGGAATGAAGATTCTTTACCATTTACTTAACGAAAGAAAGGATACCTTTTGTGAGAGGGTTTTTGCTCCCTGGGTTGATATGGAGGCAAAAATGAGAGAGAACAACATTCCTCTTTTTGCCCTTGAATCCCACGACCCTGTTAAAGAATTCGACTTTGTTGGTTTTACGCTTCAATATGAAATGAGCTATACAAATATAGTAAATATGCTAGACCTTGCCGGAATTCCTCTTATTAGCAGCCTAAGAGGTGAAACTGACCCCTTTGTGTGTGCAGGAGGACCATGCGCGTATAATCCCGAGCCTTTGGCTGATTTTTTTGATTTCTTTATAATGGGCGAAGGGGAAGAGGTTATCAATGATGTAATGGAAGTCTATTTAAAGTGGAAAACACAAGAGAATCTGTCAAGGGATGAGTTTTTGAGCAGCATTTCTTTTATAGACGGCGTATATGTTCCTTCTTTGTACGATGTAACGTACAAAAACGATGGTACAATAGATTCAATTACACCTAAAGATAATTATCCCAAAACAATTAAGAAAAGAATTATAAAGGACCTGGATAAGGTTTTTTTTCCGGAAAAAATTATTGTCCCATTTACCGGGATTGTTCATGACAGGATTATGCTTGAATTGTTCCGGGGGTGTGTAAGAGGCTGCAGATTTTGCCAGGCAGGCTTTATTTACAGGCCTGTTAGGGAAAGGTCTGCAGAAAGGCTGTTGGAATTGGCAGGAAAACTTGAGGACAGCACCGGTTATGAAGAAATATCCCTTGCATCATTGAGTACCAGTGATTACTCCTCGTTAAAAGCTCTAACCGAAGGGTTGATCAGTGAAATGGAGCCCAGGAAGGTTAATCTGGCGCTTCCATCGCTTAGAATTGACTCATTTTCATTAGACCTGATGGAGAAGGCACAGAAGGTTAGAAAAAGTGGCCTGACTTTTGCACCCGAGGCTGGGAGTCAGAGGCTTAGGGATGTAATAAACAAGGGAGTGACCGAGGATGATCTTCTGAAATCGGTTACAACTGCTTTTAACGGTGGATGGAGCGGAGTTAAGCTTTATTTTATGCTGGGACTGCCTACTGAAACTTTTGAAGACATTGAAGGAATTGCAGAACTTGGCAGAAAGGTTGCAGATGCATATTACCAGGTACCAAGGGAAAACAGAGGAAAAGGACTTAATATAACAATAAGTGCTTCATCTTTCGTACCAAAGCCGTTTACACCATTCCAGTGGGAAGGTCAGGACAGCATGGAGGTTTTGACACAAAAACAAATGCATTTAAAGAATATAATTAAATCAAAACAAATAAAGTATAACTGGCATGACCCTGAGTTGAGCTTTTTAGAAGCAATATTTGCCAGGGGAGACAGGAGACTTGGAAAGGTATTGATAAAAGCTTTTGGTAAAGGTTGCAGGTTTGACAGTTGGGGTGAGCACTTTAAGTTTGACAGCTGGATGGAAGCTTTCAGTGAGTGTGATTTGGATCCGCATTTTTATGCCAACAGAAAAAGGGAATATGATGAAGTATTTCCCTGGGACCATATTGATGTAGGTGTTTCGAAGGAATTTTTAAGGAAAGAGAATGAAAAGGCCTACCGGGAGGAGCTTACCTCGAACTGTAGAGTAAGCTGTTCAGGCTGTGGTGCAGCTGCTTACGGAGGAGGTATATGTGTTGAATAACATTAGGGTGATGTTTTCAAGAGGGAATGATGTAAAATATATATCGCACCTTGATATGATGAAATTGTTTGAACGTGCCTTCAGACGGTCAAGAATTCCCATCGCATATTCTCAAGGCTTTAACCCTCATCCTCAATTGGTTTTCGGTTTGCCGTTATCTGTTGGTGTTACAAGTGAGGCTGAGTATGCTGACTTTGAGCTTGACAGTGAAATAAAACCGGAGGAGTTTATGAGTGTTTTAAACAGGTATCTTCCGGAAGGTATCAAGATTATTAAGGCTGCCCAAAGGAAGACAAAGGCAAACATAATGGCTTCAATTGCAGCAGCCAGGTATAAAGTGTCGCTCGTGGCAAGACCAGTTATTGAAATTAAGGAAATTAAAGATTCCTTTTCAAAGCTGTTGGAAAGAGAAAATCTGTTTGTAAATAAAGAATCCAAGAGAAAAGTTATAAAGGTTGATATTCGTCCAATGATTTATTCACTTGAGTTTTTGGAGGAAAGTGTTGAGGTTGGTGACCAGGAAACACTGTTCTGCCTTTCAATGCTGCTAAGTGCCGGAAGTGTGTCAAATCTGAAGCCTGAACTGGTACTTAATGCGTACAATGATTTTTCAGGGCGTAATATCGAAATTATTAAGATTCATAGAACTGGCCTTTTTGTTTGTAATGGGGATAGATTAGCAGATCCTCTGGAAGATAATTCATTTTTAGCATTATGAGGTGGTAAAATGATCAGTGAAATAATCGTAGACGTGGGGCTAAATGAAAAGAGAGTAGCACTTTTGGAAGACAGGGAACTTGTTGAGATTTTTATCGAGAGAAATGACTCTGAAAGGCTTGCGGGAAATATATACAGAGGAAGAGTGGCAAGTGTTTTGCCGGGTATGCAGGCAGCCTTTATCGATATTGGATATGAGAAAAATGCTTTTTTGTACGTAGGTGATGCAATATCTCAGAAAGAATATTCAGAAGATGACGATGAGGTTTATAATGATTTAAAAAATTGCAATATCGATGAAATATTAAGGCCCGGCCAGGAGATAACCGTTCAGGTTACAAAAGAGCCTATTGGAACTAAAGGACCCAGAGTAACAACTCACATCACTCTGCCGGGACGGCAGCTTGTACTGCTTCCAAATGCTGATTATGTAGGAATTTCCAGAAGGATAGAAGACGAGGAAGAACGAACAAAATTAAAGAAGATAGCTGAAAGAATTAAGCCAAAGAATATGGGGCTGATTGTTAGAACCGTATCGGAAGGTAAAAGGGAAGAAGACTTTAAAAACGATATTAATTTTTTGGTAAAACTGTGGGAGAAAATAAAACAGAAGGAACTCGGAGGACCGGTTCCACGCTGTATTCACAAGGATTTAAATGTAATTTATCGGTCCATCAGAGACATGTTTACATGGAATATCGACAAGTTTATAATAAACAACAGGCAGGAATACAACAAGGTTCTTGAATGGGTTGAAATGATATCTCCTGCACTAAAGCTCAGGGTAGAATATTTCAACAAGAATATTGACCTGTATGATCATTACCAGATTGATTCGATGATTTCGAGGGCTCTGGCAAAAAAGGTATGGCTCAAGTGTGGTGGATACCTTATAATTGAAAGGACGGAAGCATTAACGGTTGTTGATGTTAATACCGGTAAATTTGTAGGCAACAATAATCTGGAGGACACAGTTTTAAAGACAAATATTGATGCTGCAAAGGAGATTGCAAAGCAGCTGAGATTGAGGGATATTGGCGGCATAATAATTATCGATTTTATAGATATGCATGAACATGAGAATCAACGGCAGGTTATTGAGGTACTAAAAAATGCTCTTAAGAAGGACCGTACCAAAACAATTGTTGTTGGTATGACCGGACTCGGACTGATAGAAATGACTAGGAAAAAAGTAAGAGAAGGACTGGAATCGACTGTTCTGTATGATTGTCCGGATTGTGACGGAACAGGCAAGATATTGTCACCCGAATCTGTTGCAAGAAATGTTGAAAAGGAGATTAGCAAGTACCTTACAAAAACTATTGCAAATGCAATTCAGGTAGAAGTTCATCCGACTGTTGCCCAGGTTCTTATGGGGGAAAACGGCAGCAACCTTGAAAGAATAGAGCAGACCTATAATAAAAAAGTAGTGATTAAAGCGGCTACTGATGTAAAACATGAGGATATGAAAATTAAAGAGGTTGACATAGATTCGCTGTTGTGTTAAAATATTTCGGTAGCCGCACGGTTCAGGCTCTAAAAAGTTGAGTTATTAAATTCTTTAACTGCAACTGCCTTAATCGGCGAGACTGGCTTCTAAGGAGGTGTAACGCAATGTATGCGATAATTGAAACTGGTGGAAAACAATACAAGGTCAAAGAGGGAGATGTTGTTTTTATTGAAAAGCTAGCAAATGAAGAAGGTTCTTCATTGACTTTCGATAAAGTTGTTGCTGTTTTAAATGAAAATAATTCAAGTTTTGGTGCTCCTTTCGTTAAGAATGCATCTGTTAATGCAAAGGTATTAAGCCATGGTAAGGACAAAAAGATAATTGTATTCAAGTATAAGGCTAAAAAAGGCTACAGAAAAAAGCAGGGACATAGACAGCCATATACAAAAGTACAGATTGAAAAGATAAATGCATAAGGTAACAACACAATGATAAAAATTAGTATTATTCGGAATGATGAAGGCTTTATCAGGGAATTTACCGTAAAAGGACATGCAGGGTATGCAGAAGAAGGAAGTGACATCATTTGCTCAGCAGTATCTGTTCTGGCGTATACAGCGGCAGGTGCCTTGAAGGAAATGGCAGGGATTGACGGATATACAGAAAAGCATGGTTTTATGAAGTGTACAGTGCCAGCTGATATATCGGGTCCTGAAAAGGAAAAAGCTGAAATTATTCTTGAGACTATAGTACTTGGATTTAAGCAGATAGAACATTCATATAAAAAGTTTGTTTCGGTTTTGGATAAGGAGGTGTAACCGATGATTAAAATAAACTTACAACTATTTGCACATAAAAAAGGTGTTGGTAGTTCAAGGAACGGACGTGACAGTGAATCCAAAAGACTTGGAGTTAAAAGAGGAGACGGTCAGTTCGTACTGGCAGGAAATATTTTAGTCAGGCAGAGAGGAACTAAAATTCATCCGGGTGTTAATGTTGGAAAAGGTAGCGACGATACATTGTTTGCACTTGTTGATGGTAAAGTGAAGTTCTCAAGACTAGGTAAGGACAGAAAACAAGTAAGCATTGTTTCTGCATAATATTTAAAATAAATCCCGGTTTAACCGGGATTTATTTTTTGTAACTGTGATATACTAAAGAGACATTAGATATTGTATTATGGAGTTGAATTTTATGTTTATTGATAGCGCCAGAATATTTATAAAAGCTGGTAGTGGCGGAAATGGAGCAGTATCCTTTCACAGGGAAAAATACATAGCCAAAGGCGGGCCTGACGGAGGAGACGGAGGAAGAGGCGGAAATGTTGTTTTTGTAGTCGATGAAGGACTAAGAACACTTCAGGATTTCAGGTATAAGAGAAAATATATAGCTGAAAACGGTCAGAATGGAGGCTCATCCAACTGTACGGGAAGAAGCTCGGAAGATCTTGAAGTAAGGGTGCCACCAGGTACTCTGGTCAAGGATGAAGAAACCGGCCGGATTATTGCCGATCTTGTAAAACCCGGACAGAGGGCTGTTATTGCAAAGGGAGGCAAGGGTGGAGCCGGAAATCAGCATTTTGCTACTCCAACCAGACAGGTACCTAATTTCGCCAAGCCCGGAGAACCTGGGGAGGAGTTTTGGGTCTTACTGGAACTTAAGCTTCTGGCCGATGCGGGACTTATTGGATTTCCCAATGTTGGCAAGTCTACAATACTGTCTATGGTTACTGCTGCACAGCCCAAAATAGCAAATTACCATTTTACAACTATCGATCCTAACCTTGGCGTAGTAAGCCTAGATAGTGGAAGCAGCTTTGTACTTGCAGATATTCCGGGCATCATTGAGGGGGCCCATGAAGGAGTGGGATTAGGACACGAGTTCTTAAAGCATATTGAAAGAACCAAGCTTTTGATTCATGTTGTAGATATATCAGGATCTGAGGGAAGAGATCCAATAGAAGATTTCAGGGTAATAAATGAAGAACTCAGGAAGTTTAACCCTGTTCTTTATGAAAGGCCGCAGATAATTATTGCGAACAAAATGGACATAACCGGAGCCGAAGAGAAGCTTCAAGCCTTTAAAAATGAGATTGAACCGGAGGGTTATCTGGTATTTCCAGTATCAGCGGCAGCAAATAAAGGCTTGCGGGAAATAATATACCGTGTATCGGAAATGCTTAAGGAACTTCCCGAAACCATTCTAATAAGTGATCAGGATGAAGAAGTGGTTTATACTGCCGATGAAGAAGAACCCTTTAAAATTCACAGAGAAGGGAATATATTTGTTGTAGAAGGAAAATGGGTTATGAAATTGGTTGGTTCGACGAATTTCAGTAATTATGAGTCATTACAGTATTTTCAGAGGTCCATAAAAAAGAACGGAGTAGTCGAGGCCCTGGAAAATATGGGAATAAATGAAGGTGATACGGTAAAAATGTATGACCTGGAATTTGAGTTTGTAAAGTAATTGTGGATAAAAAATGAGAAAAAAGAACTACTGGACAAACATACGCGAACTGTTGTAAAATAAATATATAACAAATCGTATTAAAAATGGAGGGGCTATTCAAAGTTTTATGGAATGCTATAATTGTGGAAATTGTAAAACTGCCAGTGCAGCGTATTTTTGTCTTAAAAAGAACGACTTTGTACTGAATGAGGAAGCGACATCTCAGGTTGTTGAGAAAAGTAGATCTGGATGGAAAAAGGGTCTTCCAAATTATGAAGTCCACAGGAGGAAAACTCGAAAAGAAGTTGAGGTTTGAATGTGTGAGGGGTAGAATATTTCTATCCCTATTTTATATTGGTTTTTTTAAGCAAAAGTATACTGTATGGTTTATGTTTAGTATCTTTAATACCCTCAATAAACCATAAATTTTATAGTTTCATTTAATTTTAAAAGGAGTAATGATATGCTGACAGGCAAACAGCGAAGTTTCTTAAGAAGCTTGGCAAATAATATCGATCCCATTTTCCAGATAGGAAAAGGCGGAATAAATGATAATCTTATAAAACAGGTTAAGGATGCATTAGAAGCCAGAGAGCTTATAAAGCTTACTATGCTTAAGAATGCTTCATCGGATTTAAGGGAAGTATGCAATGAAATTGCTGATATTACAGGTGCTGAGACGGTTCAGGTTATCGGCAACAGGTTTGTATTATATAAAGAGTCCAGAGAAAACAAATTGATAGAGCTTCCCTGAGCAATAACAGAACTTTAGGGTTTATCCCTTTCCTTTAAAAGGCTTTCAATAATTTCACTGTATATTGCCTGCGAATTCTTTTTCCAGTTTTCGCAGATCATACGTGCATCATTTTTTGTGCCTACAGTAATCTTCAAGTCTATTAAGGAAAAATTGTCTTCATGAACCTGACAGGACACGATGAAGTCATTTTCACTTTCAGGTGTATAATCGGCTTTTATTAACGTTTCATTTTTCAGGTTTCTTCTTATGCTTGAAATACTGTTTTTTATGCTGTTTTTTATTGTATTTGGAATGTGACTAGTAAAATATTCCAAAACCTGCTTTCCAGAAGAAGTAAGGATATAGAATGTTTTGCTGTCTTTAATTTCCGATACCAGATATCCACTGTCACAAAGCTCATTAAGTAGCTGCTGGAACAAAAAATAGTTCATAAATTTTTTTTCAAGAATCAGTCTGGTTATTTGAAGATTACTGACAGGCATATCTATTGCATTAATGATATACAGTAAAATTAGTTTATTTTGTGCAAGTTCTTTGTTGCTGCCAAGATTCATGGACTTCCTCCTTTGTAAAATCTGGTAATTTAGAAACAATAGCTATATGCTTTATAGTATTTTAACACAAAACATCTGCTTATTCCATATTGCCCGTTTCTAAATTTTAATCAGCACTATAGTGTATGGCTCTTAACTTATTTTTATAATATACTTAATATTAAATACTAAATGCTATAAACCATAAATTATATAAATGGCAAGAGGGTGATTATAATGGGGAATACAGAAGAAATAAAAAATAAGCTAATTGATTGGGGGGCATATGTTGTTGGCTTTTCAGATGTTGAAGGGATGCTTCACAATTCGCTTGGGGAACTAAAGTATGCTGTTACCATAGGTGTGCCGTTATCTAACTTTGTCATAGATCAAATAGCAGATAAGCCAACATATACTTATTTTCATCATTACAGGACAGTAAATACACTTATTGATCAGATAGCATTAAGGGGTCAGCTGTGGATTCAGGAAAAAGGATATGATTCAATAGCTGTACCGGCCTCACAGACTGTTAATGATATGGAAGATAAATACTGTGGAATTTTTCCACATAAAACTGCAGCAGTACTTGCAGGATTAGGATGGATAGGTAAAAACGGGCTGTTTATCAGTAAGGTATATGGTCCGAGGATCAGGTTAGGTACAATTTTAACAAATATGAAGCTATGCAGCGAGAATAAGCCTTTAAGCCAGGAGTGCGGAACTTGCAGGGCATGCGTAGATAATTGTCCTGCAATGGCATTAACCGGTAACAATTGGGCACAAGGTGCAAAAAGGAGTGACCTGGTCGATGCTAAAGCCTGCAGCGAATATATGAATCAGAATTTCAAGCATATTGGCAGAGGATCAGTATGCGGAATATGTATCAGGGTTTGTCCAAAGGCTAAGGGCTTAAAGTAATTACTTGAACCGAGAGATTAACAGATTCTGCTAGGAGAGGAAGGATAACAGGTCAAGAGGAAAAAGGAGAGGAGACGCTTTATTTTAACTTTTGTAATAATCGAAGTAATTACAAAGTAAATATTATATGTAATAACTTAATATTATGGTATTTGCTATAATAGCTTTATAATCAGGATAAATGCAAAAACATTTACTTGATTTTTTTGTTAAGTTGATTTAGGCTATATTTATTGGTCAAAAAAAGTAATTTAGAGGTGTAAAATTCTATGAGAACTGCAATTGAGAAAGCAAATAATACAGTTATTAATCTTGTAAATCAGTTTAGCCTGTTAGAAGTGATATACATAATAATTTTTATTTTGTCAGTGTTTACAAAGTGTATATTCTTGTTGTTTCAATGCAGGATCAGCTTCCTTCCACTGTTTAACAAAACCAACATATATATGGCGATTTCAACCTTGTCTTTTGCATTGATACTGACGGCATTTATGATTATTGTTTACACAAAAAGGAAAATTCCATTTCTGATAATGAATTTCGTTGTTTCCCTGATCCTTTTTGCAGATGCCATGTATTTCAGATACTATAACACTATTATATCAGTTCCGGTTATTTATTATATTAAATATTTGGGAGATATAGGGGGAAGTGCAGTAAGCCTGCTCAGAATAAGTGATATACTATATTTTATTGACATACCGCTATTTATACTCTTCTCTTTTATATTTTCCAAAAGAGAAAGCAGAACAATTACATATGTTGAGAGGATGATACTTGCACTTTTGGTTATTATGGTAGGCTTTGCAGGTTTTAAAACAGCTTATCATAATAGCGATGTGTCAACCTATGACAACAATTATTTAGTGAAAAACCTTGGTATTAGCTACTTTCATTATTTTGACATCAAAAGGTATATTAAGGAGAATATATTAAGAAATAGTAAATTGTCTTCTGCTGAAGAAAATGAGATCAGAGCTTTTTTTAGCAGCAGGGAAAAAGAAGCAGAAAGTACAGCAAAAAAATACAGTGGTATTGCAAAAGGTAAAAACCTTATAATTGTGCAGGTTGAGGCTTTGCAACAGTTTGTAATAGACAGCAGGATTAATGGCAGAGAGATAACTCCTTCCTTAATAAGTTGTCAAAAGAAAGCCTTTA